>JAQGHT010000551.1 GCA_028291565.1 Planctomycetaceae bacterium
GAAAAATGCCGCGAAGATTGTGGGTTTGCCTTTTTGACTCGTTGAATGTGTTCGAGTCGGATCCGATTCGTATCGCGGGCGCTCGTATCGTGGGCGCGAGATGAAATCCCGGAGATCTGACTCTCGACATCAAATCGGAGATACGCTAACTCTGTCATCGACCCGATCGAATTGCTGATTCCGGGGAGTTCGGCCGGTTGCGAAAGTTTGACTGCGCGGAGTCTGGATGTTTCTTTTTGTGGGCTTGGTTTTCACCGCTGCTGATAGTGAAAATCATTGTCAACGTAATATTGATATCGGTGTGACGAATAACAACACATTGGGTTGAAGGATACAGGTCACCCGGTTTCGAATTGGATGTGTTCAATGGTTGGCATCGGTTTCATCGAACTTGTGATACTGTTGATTCTCGCTGTTCTGGTCTTGGGTATTCCCGGAACGCTCACCCTGTTGGCCAGCATTTTTCTTTGGAAGTCGAATTCTGAAAAGAGTTCACGAAAGAAGGAAGGCTGATCGCCATCAGGAGTTATGGCGCGAAAACCTTGCGCGTTCCAGGTGTTTTACCGGATTGATCTGAGAATAGATTGCTTCTCGTGGACGGCGCCGAATCAAGCCGGTCTATTTCGGGAATTGGGACGGACAGGTTGAAAACCTGTCCTACGGCATTCCCTGGAAGCTCCGAGAGAATTTGCTTCAAAGTTTTACTTTGATCACTGGGAGGTCTCGTGTGCCGTTCCCGGGAATCGTGACTTTGAGCTGCTTGTTGATGTAACCCTTGGCTTCATGCCAGACCACAAATTCGTAGTTGCCAGCAGGCAGTTTGCCAATTGCGAATTTTCCCTGTACATCGGTCACTGCTGCATACGGATGATCGAGAATCAGCCACCAGGTTGACATCCAAGGATGAATGTCGCACTTGACATTGATGGGCAATTTTTCAGCGATTTGAAAAACGAAATCTCTGGAGTCGCCAGCGGGAATCGCAGAACGCTTTTCTGCGTTGCGAACGGGATGTGAATGTGCGGTATGTGTGACGGGGTCTCTATTGGAGACTCTTAAAGTCTGACCGACGCGAACAATCAAATTCCGAGGTTCGAATCGGCACATCTTTTGATCGCAGTCGACAATTGATTCGGGAGACTGTGCCAGTTTTGGATGGATCTTTGAGGGTGCCAGTTTCAAGTACACAAAGATATTGGCGATGCCCTTTGTTTTCGGGTCGATGACCAGCTTTTCATTCGGAACTTCTGTGCCACCGCAGGCAATAATATCCGCCCCATTCTGTACGCTTGGCGTCGCGGCCGGAAGAAGGACCGGAATGGCGCCATCCAATACGAATTGGCCCGTCAACGTTCCGTAGCCCATTTCAGGCTCAATATCGACTTTCGGGGGAATTCCAGGCGAAACCCGCTTTGCAGTATCCGCATGAGAAGTTTTACTCTGATGGAGCAGGAGTGAGCCGCTTGCAATGATGGTAACGAAGAACCAAACTCGAATCGAGGTCGTCAATTTCATTCTCGAAATCCTGTTTCGCTCGCGCAACGTTTGGCCCACATGATGACCTGTTGCTGTGCCTCAAGAAGTTCGAACCGTGTGATGTACAGTTCGCCCAAGCGTCGCAGGTCTTCGATCGTATCGATGTCGAACAACTGGGGCAACTCCTGGACTGTACCGAACGGAATCAATCTTTGTACGAATTCTGCGGCGGTCGATTGCACGCTATACGGAACGGACTCCCAGATTTCTTGTTCAATCGGTTGATTGCCTCCAAACAGGTAGTAGCCTCCGTCATCGGTTCTGCCAAGCAGGAAGTGTGCACAAGCCTTATCTTGTTGGTTCAAAAATGTTTGACATGACAGTTCGAGTGTCTCGACAGGCAGCTGGGGAGAATCCGCACCGATCAGCAGCACAAAGGAGTGTCGCATCAATAATTGACTGTAGACCGAATGCAGTCGCGTGCCCAGTCCTCCAGGGCCCTGGTAAATTCGGGGCAATGTCGACCATTGCGGCGCATTGAGTCCTTCGAATTCGGCGACAGCCCAATAGGGAGTGAGTCGCGGTATCGTCGCATGAGGATGCAGATCGCGTGCCGCACAAGCGACGGCTTCAATTGCGGAAACGGCGAGTTCATAGAACCGGGTTGCACCGGCCAGCCCCAATGTCCTCGCCAGGCGAGTTTTCACACTGGAAAGCTCGGGAGTTTTCACGAAGATCGCCAGCGCTCCGGACGGTGGTTGATCGACAGCAGAGGAATCGGTGAATGGGTGCATGATTCACGTCAATTGTCGCGATCATTTCGGCTGGCGGTCATTGTCCGGCGGGACCTCGGAGACGCGGCGCGCCAGGGACCTTGCAAGTTCTGTACGAGGAATAACGCGATTTGTCGCGCCGCGGCGCGATGTCCAGCAGCGGAATAATTCGCACTGTCGACTTGATACAGATCGACGGCCAGTGGATCGGATTGAATTGCACCGGACAAATCCGCACACCACATCTCTTGTTCATCGCAGTAGGTTTGAATTGCCTGAAATGGTTTGCGACTGCGATAGATCACGCCATTCCCAACTCCGACCGCCGCACGAACTCCTTCACCGTTACTGGCTGTCGTCGCAACTTGCCAGGGAGCTGGGTGAAGGGTGACCAGAAACGTCCCTCCCAGGTTCTCGCAGAGGTCACGTGTTGGAACCAGGGCACTGAGAGTTTGTTGAATGTAGATGGACCAATCGGGTGGTTGATCTTGAAGCCAGACGTATTTGCCCGTTGTGCTATCAATATCCTTGGGGGGCGGAGGCAGGACTCGCCCGGCCC
The DNA here is from genome assembly GCA_028291565.1 of Planctomycetaceae bacterium. Taxonomy (GTDB): domain Bacteria; phylum Planctomycetota; class Planctomycetia; order Planctomycetales; family Planctomycetaceae; genus JAKFVC01. The sequence continues at coordinate 2,809 of JAQGHT010000551.1, forward strand.
AAACCTGACTGCAATTTCTTAAGGTGAATTGCGGCAGGAGGAACATATCCAGGCTATTCCGACGATCCCGTTGACGGGGCGGATCCAGCAAGGGATGCGAACAACCCAGCGGTTCGTCGTTCTCACCCATCGTGGTGTAACGGCGATAGCGATAATCATCCCACACGTCGGACATGTCAAAATTCAGCAGTACCAGATCGGGCTGCAATGCCGCGAGTTTCTGGCGAAACTGCAAGGCACTCAACAAAGGGCAATAGTCTGGTGTGCCGGCATTAATGACTGCAATTTGCACATCGGATTGCGATTGCAGAAACTGCTGCAGTCGTTGGCAGAAAGTTTCTGAATCGGGGACATCGAGGCCTGCTGTCCGTTCGTCTCCCAGGCAGATGATGCGATATTGGCCGACTGGCTTGGGGATGCTGACTTCGGGACCACGCGCCCCCAAGCTGTTCGTCAGCAAATCGAATTCCGAGCGTTCGGGAGTGGCCGGAATCGTCAATTTCAACAGAGGCTTGAGTTCGTGGTGGCAGGCTCGGGACTTCGCCAGCAAGCCCAGATCGAACATTTCACAGCGCGTGACCTGGCCGGTGTGCGAGTCATAGACCCGCAGACTGACTTCGATAAAGCACACGAGTACCACGAGTACAATCAGTACTGTGATGATCTGCTTCAGCCAGCGGTAGAGGTTGCGAAACATCCTGTTTCTCGAAAGCCAGATGGGCGGCGCGCCCACCGCTTCTCAGCTTGCGTGGAATGATTCGCATTGAGAATCCATTCCCAGCCATCCATGGCCGCCGCGCCGAGAAACCCGATTGCGGATCTTAGCGGAATTCGAAAATGACGTAAATACGAATTAAATCATGAATTCGGAAAAGGTTATGTCGTTGAACTTGCATCGTGGATGTGGCCACGATGATTTATGCCATGAATCGGTTGTGGGGTCGATCAGAGTCATGATGGGCAATTATTTCTGGCAGTTCGATTAGCCGCCGGGGACTCGAAGGGTGTCCCGCCCCGGTTCATTGCATCAAGGAATCCGAAACCGGACTCTGGCGCGTTCTGGTTGATTGTGCTAGTAATTCTTGCCGGACTCAGTCATGGGGTGACGACCAGCACGCTTTCGCCGTGAGGTGGGATCACATACGATGCGCGGAATAACTTATCCTCAATGGGCGTGCCTTCTCTCGCATTTTGATTTCTATGTCAACATTCAATAAGAGGTGACGAGCCATGTTCGTGCAGTTTCTGGAAGCCATCACCAATTTTATTGATGACAACTGGATGAAGTTGCTGACCGGTCTGGCGTTGATGGTTCTGGGGTGGTATTTCGGCAAACGGAAAGCGCACGCGGATTGGCAGAAGCATGAATTTCTGCATCGTCTCAATATTTCGTTGAACCTGCTGCTGCCATCAGCGGACAAACAGAGTCAACTGCTACAGATTCGGACCGTGCTGGAAAAAAGTTGTGAGGACATCTTTTTGAATTCGGTGGCTTCGGATGCCGCCGAAAAGGCGGCTCGCAAGACCACTGCTGAGAATCCGATTCTGCCGTTGCCAAAACAGGATTATTGGTATTACCTCAATTCGGTGCTGAACGAGATCGCCGAGAAATTCGCATTGGGAGAGATCCGTCGTGATCTGGGGTTGCCGGTGAGTCGGGGTAAGTACCTGATTTGTCTGACCTGTGAATGCGCGGGTGAAATGCGCACACGCAAGGTTCGCGCCATGGTCATCCAGAAGCAACATCTGGAAAACCTGCCGGCCCAGGTTCCCACACTCGAGCATCCCAGCCACATCACCCGTTGGGAGACATTACAAGTTCTGGCAGCTGAGTACAAAAAGAATCCCTGGCAATTCTTGGAAATTGAATTGTCCGTGGGCTGA
>JAQGHT010000630.1 GCA_028291565.1 Planctomycetaceae bacterium
GCCCAGAACCTGAAGATCCCAAGTTACTCAGTCCGATCATCGAAGAGGAGAAGCATTTCTGGGCTTTCCAACCCATTCGCCGGCCCGAAGTTCCGGCTGCCAAACAACCGCAGCTGGTCTCGACCCCGATTGATGCATTTCTATTGGTCAAACTGCAGGAAAAGGGATTATCCTTTTCGAGTGAAGCTGACAAACGTGTCCTCATTCGCCGTGCTTTTTACGATCTGGTGGGATTGCCGCCGACTCCCGCGGATGTCGCGGAATTCCTCGCTGATGGCTCAACCGAGGCGTACACCAGATTAATCGACCGATTGCTTGATTCGCCGCAATATGGAGAGCGTTGGGGAAGGCACTGGCTGGATGTCGCCGGGTATGCGGATTCCGATGGCTATGATGAAAACGATCGCGAGCGGAAATACTCGTACAAATATCGCGATTATGTGATTCGTTCGTTCAACGCAGACAAACCTTTTGATCAGTTTGTGATCGAGCAACTCGCGGGTGATGAACTGGTACCGCAGCCCTATAAGAACCTGTCGGCCGAACAGATTGAATTGCTCTCCGCAACCGGATTTCTCCGGACTCCACCTGATGGAACGGCTGCCGTATGGGATAAGCCGGCTCGCAATGCCGTCATTTCTGAGACCTTGAAAGTCGTCTCCACCTCATTATTAGGTTTGACGGTCGGATGTGCGCAATGCCACAACCACCGCTATGACCCGATTTTGCAGACAGATTATTACCGCCTGCGAGCCATATTCGAGCCGGCGTTTAATACCGTGGCCTGGCGTGTTCCGCAGAATCGGTTGATCTCATTGTATACAGACGCGGATCGCGCCAAAGCGGCCGAGATCGAAGTGGAAGCTGCGAAAATCGATGCCGAACGGCTGAAGAAACAGGAAGAATTCATCAACATCACGCTGGAAAAGGAATTGGCAAAGCTCCCCGAGGACAAACGCGAAGCCTGCCGCTTGGCGCATAAGACACCCGCTGCCAAGCGGACTCCCGAACAGCTACAACTCTTCAAAGATTTCCCGAGCCTGAATGTCGATCCAGGATCCTTATATCTCTACGACGCCAAAGCGGCCGCTGAGTTAAAAAAGGAAGCGGACCGAGCAGCGGAGGTCCGGGCCAGAAAACTCGTGGAAGACTTTGTTAGTACACTAACAGAAGTTCCCGGGGAGATACCTGAGACCGTGCTGTTCCACCGCGGCGATCCTGACCAGCCAAAACAGGCTTTGCCACCCGGCGAATTGAGCGTGCTGGAAGGGTCACTCGCCACGCCGATTCTCCCGAAAGATCCGTCGTTGGTCACGACCGGCCGGCGTCTCGCCTACGCGAAGCATCTGGTGAGTGGCAAGCATCCCCTGACTGCTCGAACTCTGGTCAATCGGATCTGGATGCACCATTTCGGCAAGGGAATCGTCGCCACAGCCGGAGACTTCGGCTTTCTTGGCGAACGGCCAAGCCACCCGGAATTGCTGGATTGGCTGGCCGACGATTTCATGGCGAATGGCTGGCGAGTGAAACGAATCCACCGCATGTTGATGCTTTCTACCGCGTACCGTCAAACTTCAAATCGTAGTGCCGCGCTCGATATGGCTGATCCAGACAATCGATTATTAGCGCGTATGTCGGCGCGCCGTCTGGATGCCGAATCTCTTCGCGATGCGATTCTGGCCGTGAACGGGAAACTGAATTTCAAACAATTTGGGTCTCCGATCCCTGTGATGGAAGACGACGTCGGCCAGATTGTCGTCGGGATCGAAAACAAAAATGGCGAGAACCGTCCTGGTCCGATCATTCCATTGCACGGCGACGAGTATCGCAGGAGCGTGTATATTCAGGTACGACGCAGCCGGCCGCTCGCGGTTTTAGATACTTTTGACCTACCGACATTGGATCCGAATTGCACCAGCCGCAACGTTTCCACGGCAACACCGCAGTCACTGCTATTAATGAACAGCGACTTTGTGTTGGAGAATTCTCAGTTGCTGGCCGAACGTATGATAAAAGAAGGCGGTGCGGACGAGAATTCCCAGATTCAACGTGCGTGGCAGCTCGTCTTCAATCGCGCGGCGAATGATGCGGAAATGCACGGTGCGAAAAAGTTTCTCTCCGAGCAACAGGCGAACTTTGCCGCCGTCCCAATGGCCGAAAAGGCACCTGCCCAGAAGCCGGATCCGGTACTTTGGGCACGAATCACGTTCTGCCAGGCACTGTTGAGTTCAAATGAGTTTTTGTATGTTGAATGAGGGTCGCCAAGACCGGCCGCTGATGAAATCAGCTGGAACGCGTTAGCGTCCGGTTCCTGATTGAAGAATCAGTGCACAGGCCGTGGACCCACTGGGACAAGCCCGGTGGCGAATGTTATTACAATGCATCCGGTTAATCGGACTGATTTTGAGTCACAAGGAAAGCCCGCTATGCTTTCGGATTTGCCCCCCAACCGTCGTCAGTTTCTCGCCTCAGCATCGTCGTTTGGTATTGGTGGCGTCGCCCTGGCCTGGATGCTGCAGGAGGATCCTCTGTTCGGGGCGCCGAACAAGCCCTCGCTGGAACGGCCCAAGTACGATCTGCTGC
>JAQGHT010000631.1 GCA_028291565.1 Planctomycetaceae bacterium
CAGGTGTTGGATACGGATCAGCACTTCATCTACGTCCTATTCCAGAATCGGGAGCACGGGATTCCGTGGGGGGAGATTCACGACATCCAGTTCTCCCGCTAATTCGATTCGCCGCGATCGCGGCTGCTAATCACCAGACACCGAGCCGACTACGGCTCGGTGTCTTTTTGCGCGCCTTGGCAGACAGGTTTGTACCCAATTGGCGAGTCATTGCTGTCGAAGTCGTCCAGTGGTTTCCATTTGCTCTCAGTTCGACTTTGACCATCTTTCCAAACAAGTTGATCGACCAATGCTTGAGGTTTGAAACACAGAGGTACAGAGGGCGCAGAGAAATCTCACTGGAAAGCCTCTGTGCCCTCTGTTTCTCTGTGTTTCAAAATCCTGTTTGGATTATTGAAGCATGTTTGCATCGGTAGGTGTTTTAAAAAGCTGTCAAATTCGGGAGCCGGCGTGACACACCGAATGGCAAGGAAATACCCTCTGAATTACAGCGTATTGACCCCGCCAGGGACAGGCGAAGGAACAACTGTCGTGGCTGATAATAATAGCGTCGGCGCGACGCTGGCAGCGTCCCCCACGTCACGACAGGTTATTGATTCTCTGATCCTAAGCCATCCATCAGGATCTATTTCAATTCTAGATCAAACGAATTTTTCCCTGCCGCGACGTCCACGACCAATCCCGATTTATCCTCAAACGAGAATCTCGCTGGCACGCCCTCCCCTTCGACCGTCACCTTCCGAGTTCCAGTCTTCACCCGGTCAACCTGGAATTCTCCATTCTCAACTTTCGAGCCGACAAATTGCCCTCCATCCAGGTGAAAGAAAACGCGACCCTCGGCGAGTGGCTTGCCATTCACAATTACGTGTCCGGACACCTTACCATCGGTCGCCTTCGGTTCGGCCGCCGAAGCGATCACCAGGACACACAAGACGCCCGTAACAGCCAAAAGCCTTTGAAATTGCCGCATTGCTATCTCCCTGAAAATAAATGTGGTCTGTCGAAATGCGAGTGATCCATGAGAAATAACACATTTGCACACATCGTGAATCAACTTGTCCGCTCTTGGCTGACTGGAGGTCTTGGGCGAATTCAATCTCAACCGAGCCAGTGGTCAAACTCAATTTTATCGCGTCAGGTTCGTGGTGTCACGAGTCTTGTACGCGGCATTAGAAATCGTCACGTAGCACGTTTCACCAGACTATACTACCAGCGCTACGAAACGTTCTGAGGTCTGCGTCAGCGGTCACAGACTTCGCCAGCGGCCCTAGAACTCTAATTGGATGGACGCGTTGCGGCAGCATATTTCTGAAAATCTTCGACTGGGGAAGGATTGAGGTCAATCCCAATCGCGTTCCAATTGCCATTTGTCTTGTACACTTCCTTCCATTGAGCAAATCCAAAATTGAAATTACGAGAGAATGACGCACCGACTTGCCCTGAGGGTTCAACAGTGATCTGTCTGAGCTCGTTCAGGTAAAATTTCGGTTCATCGACCATCATCCCGGAGGCTCTGGAATGAATGTCCACGGGCACCTGCATTGTCAACTCGTATCGCCCACCGAAATATGCGACGGTATTGAACAGTGGATGTCCATCATCGCCAGCATAAGTGATGTAGTGTCGACAATCCTCGAAGAGTTGATTCATTTGTGCTGCGGGCTCAATTTGAGAAACGCAATTGGCGGCGAATTCCTGGTGGCCCAAAACCTTGTAGTTTCCATATCCGATGTATACGCCCAAAAATAGAATTAGCCAAAGTGTCGCGATCAGCCACAAAATCGCGAGGCCAATTGGGATGATTGGATAAAGCTCAAAGACCAACTTGCGAGTAACCATAGTGGTCATCTAACCGCAAAATCCAAGGAGACATAACGCCATCCTGACAAAAGGGACTTGCCTCGCCCGAGAAAACAGATCGGCGGTCACAGATTTGGATGCGTATCCAAGGTACGCCAAAATGGCCTTGAGGGTCATCCGCTTGCCTCGTTACAGCTTGAGAAGGTCCTACTACGACGATTGCAGGACCATTTTTAGGATCGCGCGGAGTATAATTCCTCTGCAATGACCTGATTCTGATTTGAGAAGTTGGATTCTGCATGATGACCAAACAATATCGTACCGATCTCAATTGCGGCAGTTGCGTGGCCGCGGTCACTCCCTTTTTGAATGGCGATGCCGCCATCAAACGGTGGTCTGTGGATACCGGCGACCCGCGGAAGGTGTTGACCGTCGAAGGCGATGACGTCTCAACAGACAACGTCGGACGGCTGGTCTCTGAAGCCGGGTTCCGAGTACTGGGTGAGATTGAGCCTGCCGCGACACCTGGCGGGACGCTCTATGCATTGAGTCCGGCGGCGCCCCCGGAGCCTAGGAAATCGTGGCTGGTGACCTATCACCCGCTGCTCCTGGTGGTCGGTTACCTGGTCGGGCTGGTGGTGCTGTTTGAATTCACGGCGGGGTCGTTCCACTGGATGCGGGCGATGGCTCATTTCATGGGAGGCTTCTTCATCGCGTTTTCCTTTTTCAAGCTGCTCGACCTGCCCGGCTTTGTCACGTCGTACCAGACGTACGATGTCCTGGCTCGACGTTCGACTGCTTATGGATATGCCTATCCGTTCATCGAACTAGCTTTGGGAATCGCTTATCTGGCCGACTTTTCGCCTCTGTTCACGAATCTCGCGACGCTCGTCGTGATGCTGTTGGGACTGGTAGGAGTCACCCAAGCGGTATTAGCGAAACGGCAGATTCGCTGCGCGTGTCTGGGCAGCGTGTTTCAAATGCCGATGTCCTCGGTGACGTTGATTGAAGATGGATTGATGGCCGCGATGGCCGTGGCGATGCTGGCAGGAACGTGGTAACGCGAGAACGGGACTTCAGGACCGGAGAATCAATACGTGTCGAAACCATTTGCAGGACGTACCCTCCCTGTCCGACATCGCGCCAGACGGACAGGAATGTCCGTCCTACAGCCACGCGACATCGTCGCGTGGCTTGAAGTACCGACTGTTATTGTTTTACTAATCCTAGTGGGCACCCAGATAGGCTTTCCGCACTTCGTCGCTGGCGGCCAATTCTGAGGCGGGACCGTGCATCAGGATTTCGCCGACTTCAATCACGTAGGCTCGATTTGCCACCTGCAGGGCCATGCTGGCGTTTTGCTCGACCAGGAGTATAGTGGTCCCTTCGCGATTGATTTCTCGAATGACCTGGAAAATCGTCTGGACAATCTGCGGTGCTAGACCGAGCGACGGTTCATCCAACATGAGCAGCTTGGGACGCGCCAATAACGCCCGTGCGATAGCCAGCATCTGTTGTTCGCCACCCGACAGCGTGCCCGCCTGTTGACGCAGCCGCTCACGAACTCGCGGGAAGAATTCCAGCGCCCGTTCACGGTCCTGGCGAATGGCAATTCGATCGGTCCGCGTGAACGCGCCGAGCTGCAGATTTTCATCGACGGTCAGATTGGCGAAAATCCCGCGTCCTTCGGGCACCTGCACCAGACCACTCTGCACAATCAGATGCGGGGCTCGTCCCTGAATCGGCTTCCCATCAAACTCAATCACACCTTGTTTCGGCTGCAAGAGACCCGAGATCGTTCGGAGTGTGGTGGATTTTCCAGCACCATTACCGCCAATTAAGGTGACGATTTCGCCCAGCTCGACGCGCAGCGAAATCCCGCGGAGCGCTTGAATGGCACCGTACGCTACAGACAAATTATTGACGGACAACAGAGACATCAGGCCAGACTTATCGCTAAAGTGGAACGGCGGCATCCCCCAGGTAGGCGGCGATGACTTTGGGATCATTTTGAATGAACGCGGGCGGTCCTTCGGAAATAGTGACGCCGTGATCGAGCACGACGATCCGTTCGCAAATGTCCATGACCAGTCCCATATCATGCTCAATCAACAGGATCGACACTTGAAACTGATCCCGGATCTTCCGAATTGACTGGGCCAGTTCTTGTTTTTCCTGTGGGTTCATGCCGGCCGCGGGCTCGTCGAGCAACAACACTTTCGGCCCCGTCGCCAGAGCTCTAACGATCTCCAGGTGCCGCTGGTGGCCGTAACACAAGCTGTCGGCCGGCTCATGAGCTCGATCCTGCAAATCGAACAGGCCGAGCAACTCAAACGCCTTCTCATAGACAGATTCTTCTTCAGCCTGATGCTTAGGCGTCCGGAACAGAGTACTCCACAGCCCGTGCTTGCTGCGCAACTGACCCGCCAGGCGAACATTGTCGAGGACGCTCAGGCCTGGAAACAAGCGGATATTCTGAAATGTGCGAGAAATCCCTGCCGCGGCGATCTCATGGGGCTGATGGCCGTGGAGGTTTCGCTCGGCCAGTCGAATGCTTCCGCTGTCCGGCCGGTAAACTCCCGTCAATAAATTGAAGACGGTCGTCTTGCCGGCGCCGTTGGGACCGATCAGGCCA
>JAQGHT010000655.1 GCA_028291565.1 Planctomycetaceae bacterium
CGGCCGATAAAGGTGATGAAAATTGTCTAAACCACGTTGAAATCGCTGCCGAATTGTCGATTCAGGGATGTCATGCCCGCCCTGCCGTACGCGGTTTGCCACTCGTTCGATTGCAAGTTCTACAGTAGGCAACCATAGGAAGAACAGATAGACCCGATATCCGTTCGCCCGCCACTCTGGAATACGGCTGGCGTAGCTCCGCGCAGCAAGCGTCGTTTCAAATGAAAATGTCTTATGAGCTGCGAGCAGCGCCTGCATTCGTTGCAGCATCAATTTAGCCGCGAGTAGATTCTGCTGAGCTGGCGCAAATGGCGATAATCCCGCCGCGATCAGGTCTGCGTTCAAGAATTCTGAGCACTTGGCAAAGTGCGGCAAGAACCGATTAGCAAAAGTTGTCTTCCCGGCTCCATTCGGTCCGGCGATGATAAAGATTGACTGCTTCTGAATTGGTTCATGAGGCATACTCTTATTGCCCTTTGATGGAGGAACCGCCTGATTCCCACGTATTTCACGTCGCTTGTTTGCCGACCAGCAGCGCCTGGTAGCCCCCATCGGCCGGTTGCCCGGGCACATGCGTCCGTTCTTCCGCTAGCTGAAACTCAGGCCGTTCCTGTAAGACGCGATCGATCAACAGCCGATTCTCATCGGGCTCAATGCTGCAGGTCGAATAGACGACTCGGCCACCAGGGCGGACTCGATCCAGAGCCAGGTTCAATAATCGGCGCTGCAGAGCCGGCAACTCTCGCAGATCGCCCGGCATGATTCGCCAGCGAGCTTCCGGCCGCTTCCCCAACACCCCGGTATTCGAACATGGCACATCGACGAGCACGCCGTCGAATGGCCCCGCAGGAGCATCCAGTTCATCTTTCGACATCAACTGCAGGCGAACATTTCGTAGCCCCAACCGCTTCACATTCTGATCGATCAGCATCAAGCGTTCGGATTGCACGTCGACAGCTGTGACCATTCCCCGGCCTTCCAGCAATTCGGCGAGGTGCGTTGTCTTGCCTCCCGGCGCAGCACACAGGTCCAGGAATTTCTCTTTGTCGCCCGGCCGGGGCGCCAGCATTCGAGCCGCGTGCATTGACGATTCGTCCTGAACGGTCACCCAGCCCGCTTCGAATTCAGGCAGGTCCTCGACGCGGACTGAGGACGACAATTGAATCGACTCGGGTAATGTCCCGGCGTGTGCCTGCAGGCCTTGTTCAACGAGCAACTTCAAGTAGTCGTCCCGTTTGGTCTTCAAGTGATTGACCCGCAGGCTGATCGTCGAGGGCAGATTGAACCAGGTTCCCAACCGGAAGAGTTCTTCGCGGGAATAGACTTTCTGCCAGCGTCGCGCCAACCAGTCGGGAAAGCTGAAAGCTGTTTCGAAGTATTCGGCCGGCTGAGCCTCTGGATCCGGGAAAATCGCCTGGCTCAATTTGCGAAATCGCCCGTCCGCCAATGGTACGGCATCCGCTGCGGGTTTCTCTGAGAGTTCCCCCAGCACGAGCCGGCTGATCGAACGCAGCACTCCGTTGATAAATCCGGGCCAGCCGCCCCGGCCGACTCGCTTGGCGAGTTCCACGGTTTCATTCAAGGCTGCGTGCGGTGGGATACCATCCAGCAGAACCAATTGATAAGCGCCGATGCGGAGAATCATCCACAAATCGGACTCCACATCATTCTGGCCGCGGCGTACAAACGGCTTGATGATGGCGTCGAGCGTCGCCTGCCGACGGATGGTGCCGTAAATCAATTCCATCGCGAGACGACGGTCGGCGGGGGTGACCACTTGATCGGCCGCAGCTTGTTCCAGGCGTTTCGACGCGAATTCAATGTCTTCAATTCCGCGGCACAGCACCACGAAAGCCAATTCCCGCGCTGTTCGCGGAACGAAAAACTGCTGCACCGTAGGGGGATCTTTCTCAACGAGGAAAATGTCGCGAGGGGCCGAAAAGCAGGCACCTCAACCAGACATTATACCGCTCGCGAGCGTGCCACGACACTCCGTGTCATGATTCAGTCCGAAGAAGCGGATTCTCGCCGCTTGGGGCATGAAAAAAGTCCTGCCGCGCTATTTCTTCGACCGTGCATCGAGCCACTTGTTGTACTCGAGATGCGCGTAAAAGATCACATTCGTCCCCAGTTGGAAGCAATATTCCCAGACTTCGGGCTTCACGCCGGCGTGTCCATCACTCCAGGCGTCCGCGATGTCGCCCGGGCTGTAATAGGCCACCCAGCGTCCGTCGACCTTCCAACCAAGGGCTTCTTTTCCACCGTGCGGCGCGACGTAGGGCAGAAACGGGATGCGATAAGGCACACTGTGAATCGGGTCATCCAGCGGTACCGCAACGGGTTCAACTTTGCCCTCCAGAACGTAATTCATCATCGCCACGAACTGGTTGTGAAAATGCCGGCTGCCTCCGTTGTCACAGAAGATCATGCCGTGCTTATCCAGCAGATATTCGCGCAAGATCTTGCGTTCGCTCTCAGAAATGGAAATGCTCCGCTGTCCAGTCATGTAGACAAACGGCGGACTCTTACCGATTGGGAAATTCCGCAATTGCGATATGGCGCGGGATTCGGTTTCTGTATTGATCTTCTGCTTTGTACGAATGCCATATTCGGTCAGCATATTCAGATCCGCGCCGACACCAAAGTCCTGATCCCAGTCGCCGCCAGCATATTCGAGACGAATGAAGCGGACCTTACCCCGGGGCGTGCCCCCTGCGAATCCCGCACCGTCACCCTGACCATAGCCTACCGCATACAGGTGCGCTGTCGCCTCCTGCAGCTGCAGCTTGACTTCATCGATGGGTGGCGGATTGAAGATGACCGAGCTGAACGGATTGATGACGAACTTTTTCTTGATGACCTTTTTAATCTTCACGGTCTGAGCCACCATTTGCGGCTTTCCGCCGCCCGCCGGCATCTCATACAGTTCTTCGCAGCCCCGAACATGCGACAGCAGCATCACGATCAAGGTGAACAGACCGGAATAACTCATCAGGACCGAGATCGACTGATTGAGTTTCTTGCCCCGGCGGCCGTAATACCAGGCCGCAGGATCAAGCGGGTTGTAGACGACTTGCTCAGAATGCCCTTCCAGGAGAATCGAATGGGCAGTGACGGCCGACTCTTCTTTCGCCGAGTCCCGTTCCTGGGCTCGTCGATTTTCATAATGAACCGTCAGGCGTTCCAGCGCCCAGACCACCCAGCCCAACCCAATCAGGTACAGTCCGCCCAATCCGGTTTGCGCCAGATTGGACCGCATACCGTCCCAGACAAGATAGTCCGCCCCGACCACGGAAAACGTCCAGCAGGGAACATAGGCCAGGGAATAGACGACCGCGCGATATAACAGAGACTGTCTGCGACTCGCCCAGATCCAGGCACCACTGACCACGACCGCTGCGGAAAAACCTGCGAGGTACAGCCAGGGGGGCAGGAAATCAAATGCCATCCAATCCACAACCAGTCCCAGCCAGAGGAGCGCAAACACCGCTGTCATGGACCAGGCAATTCGGAAGTTCTGGGGATTGGCAAGCGTCATACTGAATCAAAGGACCGTTAATGAATGGCACGGGAACTTTTCGCCGGATTCGTTATTGAGAGAGCATCACTTTTTCGTATCGAGCAAATCATCCACTACTTTATCCAGCGGGTTGACCTTTGGATCAGCCATCTTGGTTTCGGACTCACCCATTTTGTCCAACGTCTTTTGAACATTGGCTTTCGCGTCAGGTGAATTTGCGGCTTTCGAGTCAGCCGCAGCCGGTTTCGCCGCGTCTTTGTCTACGCTGCTGACTTCGGCTGGCTTTTCCGCTTTCGCCTTGGGGGCGGGTTTGCCGTACATGAAGTAGGGTCCCGCCGTGAAGACGGCCATCAGTAGAAACGTTCCCAGCGTCGAGATGGCGACCCCCTGGACCAACCCGCTGTTCGCGACGGCTCCCAGAACCTCTTGCGGACTCTTGCCGCGCAGATTCTGAACGAATTCTCGCAACTCGGCCGTCGTCGCAATCGATCCTGCCTTAGCCCGCTGGAGGTCGCCATGCAGCCCACGAGGTGCTTCGGCGGGATCTGAAGATGGAAGTGGCATTTGTTTTATACCGCACACGGTGAAAAAGGAGACGTTTGATCGCGGGGATAAATTGGGCACAAGACTCATTCGTGGCCGCGAGCCGAAAAAGTCCTAACTTCATCGTCGAGAGCCTTAGTACGCCATCGACAGTCTTTCTTTATCACGGTTTAACTTTGAATCTGCCGGTGCCACTGCTTTGGGATCGTATTCAATCCTCAAGCAGTGCAATCTCGAGCTTGTGTTTGCACTGCTTCCGTTGAGTACAACGGCAAGCAGTGGCACGATACTCCGATCACAAACCGGAAGACGCAAGGTTAAACCGCTGTAGCCTCGATTATTCTCAATATCACACAAGCACCTACTTTTGAGCGTTCGGCGTGCTCTTTTCTTCCAGAATATGTACCAAATCTCCACCCGCTTTGCTGACCGCTTCAATCACGGGCTCAAACCGCAGGGCGGTGACATTTCTGTCGACTTTTAACAAAACCGTGCGCCGCCCAGCAGGCACGTTTTCTAATAGTTTCTCGATGGCACTCGCCAATTCCGATTCACCGATTTCCCGGCCGTTCAAATACAGCTTGCTGTCGATATCAATCACCACGCTGACACCGACATTCTTGACCGCTTCGACCGTGGGTGTCGAGGCTGGCTGCCATTTCAAATGGCTGTCGTCCTGGGCGCGGGCGAGGATCACGAAAAAAATCAACAGGTTGAACGCAATGTCCCCCATCGCCACACTGGGCACTTCAGCTCGAAATTTCTTGCGGGGGATTTTCATCGTACGTAGGACAGGTTTTCAACCTGTCCGTCCCTGGTAATTGAATTGTTCGCATTCCTCGTCTTACTCATATTCCTGATTGTCGTCGACTTTTCTCTTGTCGATGAGGATCAGGACTACGAGCAGGATCAGATCCACGATTGTCGAGTACTCATTGTTTGAAACGCGTTCATTAGAAATTTCTCAATAAAAAACACACGCGGACAGGTTGAAAACCTGTCCTACTGAACCTGCACCTGACGTTCATCCTCAAGTTGTAATGTGATGATGCCTCCCGCTTCTTCAATCGCACCCGTAATGGCGATCCAATGATGATAGGGAACATCCTTGCCGCTTTTCACGACCACAATGCGATCCTCGGGACGACTCTTGCCCTGCAGCTTCCGTTTGATGCGTGAAGGGAAATCGGCCAGTGGGATCTTCTCGGTATTGACGGTGACTCCGGTCCGATCCAAAGCGACTTCCAGGTTCTGAGTCTGTTCGGTTTGCTTGGCTTGGCTTTCACTGCGGGGAATAATCTGCTTACGGCCGGTATCAGGTTGTGTCGAGGCGCACACAAGAAAGAACACGATCAGATTGAACGCGATGTCTCCTGTCGCGGCCGACGCCGGTTCGATCAAAAAATTGCTGTTTCGACGCAGTTTCATGGGTGGTGCGAATTCAAGCCTGGAACGATTCCGTTGAGGTTTGCAGTTAGCCTGCTTAAGCCTTGGAATCTGCCGTGTGCTGTTCTAACGCCATTTGCAAAGTCACCGCTTCGATCAACTCGGCCGCCGATTCTTCCACGTCCAGCACAAAGCGGTTGATGACGCTGGTGAAATAGTTGAATCCGATGAACGCAGGGATACCAACCATTAATCCCAGAACCGTGGTCAACAGAGACACCATGATGCCGTCCGCGGCCGACACGACGATGTTTTGCCCGGTCCCCGCTTGAGAATCCGCGACGATCTGGGCAAACGATACCACCATGCCCTGAACCGTCCCGAGGAATCCAATCATCGGCCCCACGCTGGAAACAGTCGCGAGAATGGGAAGGTGACGTTCGAGTGCGGCGACGATGTGGACGCCATAGTCGTCCATCGACTTGACGACCTGCTCCTGAATCTTACCGGGATCATAGTTCAGCCGTTGCAGTAACAGCAGCTTACGCAATCCCTGGGATAATATGGCAGGGACGGGGCCTTGTTGCCGGTCGCACAGTTGCAGGGCTTCTTCGACGCGGTCAGACTGCAGCAGCTCCAACACTTGCTTCCGGAGTAATGACGTATCGGTATTCAGCAGTTTCAGACTGCGGAACCGCTCGATGATGACTCCGACCGCCAGAATTCCCAGAATCAGAATCGGCCACATGAAGATGCCGCCGGCGACCATGTAGCCCATCAGGCCCGTCGACATCATCTCGACATACCAGGGAGTGGTTGTCGGGGTCACGCCCGCGGTTTCTTTTCCCGCGGCTCCTTCCTGCGCGGCAGCGTCTTTGGTCTCGTCCTTTTTGGTCGCCACGCCCGCACTTTTGGCGGTCAGTTCGTCGCGTACCACGGGCGGAGGTGCATCGCCTTTGGGTGCGGCCAGGACGGGTGGCTGGCCAGCATTTGGAGCCAGTAGCTCTTTGGCCGCGCCACCCCCCTTCAAATCGGCCGGCACCGCATCAATCATCGGTTCCTGAAGCAATGCCAGGAACAGGAAAAAGGTCATCATAGGTCGTAGGTCTCATGTGGCGCGGGGGTCAGCCCGCGTGATGTCGTCATGGATCCGATTGCTGAAATCAGGACACTCTTCGCCGATCCCGCCACCGAGGTAAACGGGGTGGCGCGAGTTCAACGAATCGTCGTGAGATTACTTGTCGTCCTCCACCGCGTTGGCTTCGGACTCAAATTGTTGCAACATTTCCGGCAGCGCCAATCGTCCGCGAGAATACTTCGCGGCTTCGCTGGCGGGATGGTCCCAGCGGCAACGGTTGTAACGCCGGAAGGCCATCGAATTACTGCCGCCCATGCGGTAGCTTTCGCCCGACCAGAACAGGGCCAGCGATGCCAATGCGTCGTCCGGGAACAGTTTTCCAAAGCGGTCAAAAGAATCGCCCGCTCGCTTATAATCCTTCGCCTTGTAATAACACTGGCCAATCCGAAACGCGATCCGCGAGGCATATTCGTGGCTTTCGAATTTCTCCAGGAATTTCTCGCCGACATTCGCTGCGATGTCGAATTTCTCACCCTTGAAGAAGTGATCACTAATGCGAATCATGACGTTCGCGATCAGCGGGCTCTTGGGGTAGGTGGCGGCCAGCGTCACATAGGCTTCCAGGGCTTCATCGAAGCGTCCTGATTCCTCGTAGCATTGAGCCAGCTTGAATTGCGCATCCGGCGCCAGTGTGCTTTCTGGATACTGACGGACGATTAAGGTATAGGAATCGATGGCCTCGTTCCATTGCTGCAGTTCCTGCGCGAACTGACCCAGCAGATAGGCGATCCGTGGGACATACTTGGGATTCGGATAGTCTTCCATCACTTCTCGCAACACGCGGCGTCCGGCTTCCAGGTCGCCCCGTTGTTCGTCGGCCCGACCGAGCTTCTTGTGACTCTTAAAGAGTTCGAAGTAGCTTTCGGAAACATGGAACTTCGTCTCGACCGCCAGATTCTCGTCGTTGAACGTCTTGCTGAATGCGCTGACCAGACCGTCCGTGCCAATCACCACGGGGACCTGCAGAATGGCTTCCAGCTTGCCTGTTTCGGTGCTGGCGGCCAGATCGATGTACTTGATATTCAGCGTGTCGCCAAAGTACGTTTCAATTGCCGGTTCGTCGGCAGTGATGTTGCCAGGCTTGGGCGTTTCGGCTGGCTTGAGCATCACGGATCCGGTGAAGACACCACTGTGAGCCAGGTTTTCCTCGAGGGTGATCGTTTCCTTTTCACCCCGTTCCGTCGTGATCAAGACCTTGGCGACGTCCCGGTTGTCAGAGACATCCAGGTCGGCATCGGTCACGGATAGGAACAGCTTTTCACCCACGTGCAATTGATTCACGGGGTGTGCATATTCACGATCCAGGCAGGCCAATTCTCCGTTGGCGATCAAGCGTGCCGTTGCCAGCTTGTCTTTAGCCGGCGCCTTCGGCCGCAGTTTATCGGCGTAGGTCGCCGTCACGAGATCTTTACCCGACAGATTGAGGACTCGCGTGACGAGTGTTTCACCGACTCGCGGCGATTTCTCATCCTGGTCAGGCAGTTTGCCGCCGCCGACCAGATCACGCGGCATTCCCGCGCTCAAGGGAACGATGTCAGCACTTTCTTTACCGCCCAGTTGCAGGATGACCTGACCAATGAAACGGCCTTCTTCCATCGCCCAGCGTAGACCGTCCGGTGCTCCCTGGAAACGGGAGAACTGCTCGCTGACGACGCAATTGACTTCGATCTTCGAACCCGTTGACGTCGTCAATTGGACGAGAATTGAACTGCGGCTGTCCTTGGCTGCGTCACGATCGATGACTTCGATGGTTAGCGGAGCTTCAAACGCGACGCGGCTGGGGATCTTCGGATTGGCCGGCTCAAGATACGTGATCTGCGGCGGAGCCCGGGTTTCCTCGGGCTGACGGGTGATCCGTGTTTCGAGTACTCGAATGTCTGCTTCGCTGGGTTGATTCACATACACGACGGTTTCACGTGGCACGGCGTGGCCCGGGAACGTGTTCTGAGTATCGAGATACGTGCAGTAGACGCGATCACCCGGTTTGACCAGGAATTTGTCTTTCGCAGCCATCGTCGTGGTGTCGACTTCCTTAGTGAACACACCTGGTGTTTCGGGCACCTCGGTCGCCGTCAGCTCAACCGGTTCTCCGTCATTGACGGCTACCTTAAACTTCAACTGATCGGAACCCAAAGTCGTGTCCAGATCATAGTCCACGATTTGAACAATAAACCGTTCACCCGGATCGATACGGACCAGTTGCTTGACGATGTTGACGACCTGGCCGTTGTTGGGATCACGGCGGAAGTCATAGGCAATCGGTTGCAATGTGGCATTGTAATAAGTCGCCACCAGCGACTTCGTCAGCAGCTGACTGCGTCCCGCGACGTTTTGCGTGAACTCATCGGTATAGGTGGCATTGATCTTGTCGCCGCCTGCGATTTCCAGAATATCATTGTTGGCCAGCGACAGAATGTCAGCCTGGGTTGGAATGTACTTTTCGTCTTCGTGGCTGACTTCAATGTTATTGATTGCCACTGCTTCGCCCAGATATTCATGGATCACGAACCGCACATGCCGCAGTTCGAGCGGATCAAACTGGAATGACCAGACATTATCCGCCACCGCGACCTTCGACGCGCCACGTGGCAGTCCCGGTTTGGCTTCGGGTTGTGCGAGATCGAAATCCGATTTCCGGAACGGACTGGGAATGATGTCCGCGACATTGTTGTCCGCACGCGCTCGCAGGGCCGTGGCTCCTTGCTGAGCGGCACCGGTCGCGGCGAAGATCGTCAAGTCATGCGTGCCGCGGTCCAACCAGACGTCAACGGTCCGATTGCCGGCCCCGACGGGTAGTTCGACCCGGCCATCCACCATGATTGCGGTTGTGATGGCGTTGACGGCGAAGCGTGCCGCACCGCCACGTGGCTGCACGAACTTGCCCTGCCAGATCACGGTAAATGGTTTTGCCGTGTCTTCATGATCTGCAGGCAGGCTCCAGGCCAGTTGCTCCACCGCTTCTTCGGTGACTGGTTTGGTGTTTTTGGTGAGGTCGACAATCTGCTTCCAGGTTGAGAACGGCGTATAGTTGCCGGCGTAGACTCGTGCCTTCATTACGCCAAAATCACCGTTCACCGAATCCTGTTGTGGTTCGGGAGGGTTTGAAGCGATCCGGAACCACATTCGTCCGTCTTCGCTGCCTTGCAATTCGCCACGCACAGGGGCTTGCTGAGACGGATTCGGGGTCGAGATATTGACCTTCGAAACCTGCTTCAGATCCTTCATGTCGACGGCGATGGATTTCGGTGCCGCTCCGTCCGGTTGGCTCAACCAGAAGGTGTCGGGAGATTTGTCGATCGCCATCAACGGGCTGTGTTCGATCGCGGTGTCGGTCGCCAGGGCTCCCGCAGGCAGCTCGCCCGTGACCGCAGTCCCTTCGAAGATGCCGGTGTGCGGTCCGGTTTCGGTCAGGTTGGCTTTCACCTGATCGCCACTGGCTGCTTCCAGTTTCACAGTGATTTTATCGGGTTGCTCGCCGACGTCACGATCGGGATCGATCACCCGCAGATAGATTGGATTTCCCGGCTTGAGCTGATCGGGCGGACGTGATTGCGACGCGCGGCGATTTTCCTCTTTATCGCGTGCCTCACGTTCCAGTGTCTGACTGATCGTTTCCTTCGTTTCATCGACGATCATTTTGCTGGAGATTTCAAACTTCGCATCAGAAGCGACGCGGATTTCGGCATCCGACAGCGGCACGTTCTTGAACTGCGCCTTGAATTCGTCGGGATAGTCGCAACGAATGGTATCCAGGCCGGTCAGCTGCAGTGTGCGGTCATTTTTGACAGCTTGTCCCAACCGCGTTTCGACGTCGACGCGGAACAAGCCTTTGCTGCCAGAACTGCTTAGCAAGTAGACCGTTTCTTGATCGCCACCGGGTTCCGTTGTGATGCGGACTGGAATCTTCGTCCGGCCCTGGCTGGTTCCCAGATCGCTGTCCTGCACGACGATCGACAAAGCGGTTCCGGGGGTATGAGTTCGCTTGCTGCTGCGACCCAGGCGGCCGACTGTACGGAGCAGTTCCAGCTGATCCATATAGCGTTGCTCGGCACCGTAAACTTCCGACAGATTATAGAGTGCTTCGTTGGCCAGCTCGATACTCGGCACGCGATCCAGAACCGCGCGGAAGATTTTCCGGGCTTCATCCAGATCGCCCCGGCGATTGGCCAATACGCCTCGCAGAAATTCGGCACGTACCACGACATCGCGATCGCGGCTGGATGCGAGCTTTTCGAAGACGGCTTCGGCCTGATCGTAGACCTTTTGAGCCATAAATGTTTCGCCAATCCCGAACTCGGCTTCAATGGCCTCTGGAGTCTTGGAATAGCGATTGATGACAGTCGTGTATTCACTCCGAGCCACATCGTAACGTTGGGCTCGGAAGTAGTTCTTCGAGAGCAGCAACTGCACCTTGGCTTTCGTGCTGTCGTCGATTTCAGCGACTTCACTATTCTTGACCAACCAGTTGCGCAGGATGTCTTCGACGCGATCAAAATTCTCATCGCCGCCAGCGGCGAGATGATTTTCACAGACGAACACAATCAAGTCGAACGGCAATTCATTACGGTGCTTATCGAATAGAGCCTTATTATTGAGGTAAGAATCAAACGCCAGTCGGTCGTCGCCCAATCGCAACAAGAGCGCGGCCTGCATGAGGGGAGCGATGGGGCTGTCTTCGTCGATCGCCAGACCCGTGCCGCCCATTCGGGCGTAGCTTTGCCCAACCATGTCCTGACCGGTTTTCTTGCGGCTGGGGTCAAGGTTCGGAATGTTCGACAGCATGGCCGTCAACAGAGTCGACGCAGCGGCAAAGTCTTTGCGGCCCAATGCGCCTTGCGCATAAGGCATCAACAAATCCCAGTCGTGTGAGTCATTCCACACCAGCTGAGTCACCCGCTGATATTCCAGCAAGCGATCCATTTCCTTCGTTCCGGCTGGGGAAGGCAATTCAAGCAGCGCGGCATAGGCCGTGCCAGAAGGACGATTGATCCCCAAGTCGCGGATTGTGGTGAACACGCGGCGGCGATCGGCTTCGGGCAGATCCTTGGTCGTCCGATAGACTTCGACGAACGCATGCAGCGGGGCATCTTCCATGCCCCAACTCAAGAATGGTCGTTCGCGCTGCAAATCGCGGCTGGCAAGCAGAATCTTCTCCCAGGCATCCAGGTTCTTGGCCTGGAACTCCAAACCCGCCAGTGTCATCGAGTACCAGCCATGGTAATCGTCGATCTTCTTCAATCGTTCAAGCAGGAAGGCCCGCTTTTCTTCCGGTTTCTCCAGGCGTGTCACGAGACGTTCTGTGCATTGCCGAGTCTCAGCGGGATTCGTGTTCAGAGTCACCGCCCGGGTCCACAATTCACGCGCTTCGGCTTTCAGACCCATGCGTTCGAGCCCGTCACCGATCACATAAGAATAGTAGACTTCGACGCCATTCTTCTGTTGAGATTTCAACAGAAACGCGACGAGCTGCTTGCCTAATTCTGGATCGGCATTGGCTTCAATGGCCCGTGCCATGCGATACCAGGAATCGTAGTCATTGGCCACGGTCTCCTGCTTGAGCATGTGCAGCGTGGCTTCTTTCTGCACTTCTTTGGGAGAGTAGTCTGTCGCAGCCGCCAGATAGGCTGTGGCGGCTTCAACATCTTTCGGGAACTTCTGAGTCAGCCGGCCGAAGATGGTCGCCGCGTCAATCCGCTGTTGTTGATTACCGTAATGACGGTGGTAATAAGCGAGGTAGAACATCACGAGACGGAGTTGCTCGTCGGAGAGTTGTTTGGCATTTTCGGGTTCGAGCAACCGTGTGCGGGCCGCTTGTCCCTGCTGCATGTTTCCCGTCTCAATGACAATCCAGTCCTTGATGAACGGGTCTTGATCCGCCTGGTCTAAGGCCGTCTTGGCGACTTGAGCTCGCGCCTTATGCATAGCGTTCTGCCGGGCCTCATTGATCCAGCTGGCCATGTAAGTCCGCAGCGCGCCCCAGTGGCCCCGTTCCTTGCGAACTTTCAGAATCAGAGCGACATCCGCCTGAAATTCTGCGTCATTCGGAGCTGTGTAGAGCAAGAAGCTGATTGCTCCACTGGTGTGACCGTCATTGGAAGGAGACTGGGCAATCAGTTCTCGCAGCACTTGCCGTGCTTTGGCTTCTTCTTTACTTCGATCCCGGAACAGATCAATTCCCAGAGCATATCTCAGGTAGTAAGCGTCCCGGGGATTCTTGGAGATGGCATCTCGCAGCACGGCTTCGCACTCGGCATATTTGGCGGGATCGACGGCGAATTCCCGGACAAAGGCCTGCGCGGCATTTTGACTGACGGCATCGAAGGGCAGGATCTCACGATACAGACTGATGGCCTTGGGTTTGTCGCCATCGCGAAGTGCCACGGTTCCGAGTAGCGCTCGGTAATAGAAGCGGTCTTTGTTCTCAGGATATTTCTGGAATAACTCCGTGACCAATTGTTCCATTTCCGGCGTCTTCAGGCCAGCATAATAGGACTGCATGATCAATGACTGCAGGAGTTCGACTCGGTCACCGAGAGCGCGGCATTTTTTCAGCGCTTCCACGGCATTCGCATGCTGGCTCAGCCGGCCGAAATTATCAGCGATGCGGCGGTGCAAGTCCTGCAGCGCTTTGGGATCAGAGGGCAGATTTCGTTGCAGCAGCTTATTGGCGGCGAGATTGGCTTTTGCCCATTCTCCAGCCCGTTCCCAATTGTAAACCGCTGTCGAAAGACAAGAAGTGACACCTTCCGGGTTGGTGAAACGGTCGGTCAGGATTTCAGCAAGCGCGGCGGCCTGCTTGAAGCCCTCAGCGGAATTCAAAGCGGCATAGATCTGTACCGCGCGAACGCCGGCTGTCCGTCCGATGAGTGTTGTCGGCTGCCGCTTGAAGACAATCGCGTGAGCTTCTGCGGCACCCGCGTAATCATCAGTCTGATCAAGCGTCTGAGCCAGCTTGATTTCGACCTGCGGGCATTCTTTGTCATCCGCATAGCGTTGCAGGAACTGGCGGCAAGTGGCCACGACTTCCTTGTTGCGTGCCGAGGCCAACATGCCGTCAATCAGCTTCAACATCACCACTCGATGTTGCGGGTGCACCGCATGCGCCGCGACAAATTTCTGTCCAATCCGCAACAGACCGAAGACCCGGCCATGCTGGTGATACAGGTCGGTCAGCTTAAGCATCAGCTCGGCCGCTTCGGGGGAAGTGTCCCGCAGCTTGGAGAGATCCGCTTCCAGCTTCGCAGCCTGAGCGCTGACGGCGTCTTCGGTCAATGCTGGAGCCGCGGCCGCAGGCTGTTGTGCCAAAGCCGTTGAACCTGCCAGAGCGAGACATTGGACAGCGATACAACTCAAAGCGATGAGTGAGAATCGTCGAAACATAACTTGTCCTGTCAAGAGCGTGGCACAACACTCGGTGTCGTGAATCGCTGTGATCCAGCGAGTCTTAATCCACAAAAAAGGGATGAGGGATCCCCACTTAAAGGTTTTTATTGCAGTATTTCTTGCTCCCCTCGCCCTGGTACTCCGGGGAGAGGGGTTGGGGGTGAGGGGCACGGACGACGCACGGATTTCAAAGTTAATCCGCACTCTTTCCCGTTCTCTCACGACAATGTTGCCAGATCAGTTCCAGCAAGGAATCAAGTCCATTTAAAAATTCATGATTCGGACACCGAATCACCAGGAGTCCTTGTGACTCCAACCAAACTTGTCTCTTGGAATCGTATTCTTCGCGACCGCGATGAGTGATTCCATCTAACTCGATCACTAATGTCGCTTGCGCACAATAGAAATCCAGAATATAGCTACCAATCGGGTGTTGTCTGCGAAACTTAAAGCCCTTCAGTTTTCCATTCCGAAGTCGTTGCCACAGCGTGGCTTCGTGAAGGTTTTGCTCCGCCCGGAGTTCACGTGCCCGATCTTTGTATAGCGAGCTGCGATTGCGCCGTTCTTGTGGCATCTCCAGTTTTTCACTTGATGTTTGGTGTTGTCTCGAGTCGCCAGTTCCCCCTCACCCCTAGCCCCTCTCCCCGGGGTACCAGGGCGAGGGGAGCAAGTAATATCGCTCGTCCGAAATCAGGTCCCGGTCTTGGACAAGGCCTCTGAAATTCGCTTGGCATCTGCCGCGAGTGGACTTTCGGGGTAATCTGAGATCAACTGGTCAAACTGCTTGCGAGCATCCGCCTTCCGCTCCATGCGGTACAGGCAACGCCCATAGTTGAACAGAATCACGTCGAGGAACCGGGCGTCGGGATGATCGCTCAACACGGTTTCAAACACGTCCACAGCCCGGGAATAGTCTTTCTGCTTGTAATAGTGTTCAGCCATCTTAGCGACCGCTTCACCGACGCGGCCGCTTTCCGGGAACCGTTCGAAGACGTTCTTGTATTCCTGGAAGGCTCGGTCGGCCAGTTGTGTCGCCCCCGCTCCCTGCGCTTGCTTTGACATTTCCTCGTAGCATTCGGCGATGCCATACTGAGCCTCGCCACGCAGCTGGCTCTTGGGCATCTCGACCAACCGGCCGTAGATGCCGATCGCGCGTTGCAGGTCACCTTGTTTGCGGCTGACGTCGGCCAGTTTCAACAGTGCGTCGTCGACGAACTCACTATTGGGAAATTCCCGTTGCAAGCGTTGCGACATGGCGGCGGCCAATTCGAGCTTGCCCATTTCATAATAGATTTTCCAGAGTTGCACATAAGTTTCTTCCAGCAACCGACCACCCAGTTTTTGAGCATCGTCACTGATGTCCTCGCAGACCTGCATGGCCTGGGCGTACTTATCGTTGGCATTCTTCTGCAGCCCGAATTCCTTATAGCGGCTACCGATGTTGGTCAGTGCGTCCGCCGTCTTGAGCTGCGTTTTGATGCGCAGCTCCTGATCGGAAATCTGGGCTCGCGTGACGCGAACGCCACCGAGATTGCCTTCCACGCATTTAACCTGTGTTTGGACCGTCTTGATACCGTCGCCGGTAAACTTCTCATCGATATAGCTGACCCGAATCAGGTCTCCAGGAATCGCCTGCAGAGTATCGTCTCCGGCGACCACTTCCGCCTTGGCAACCAGCGGTACCGTGAATCGGAACAGCCCGGAATGAATCGTGCCATCGTCGGGTGGAGGGGGAGGCTCAACAAATTGCTGCTTCTGAGTGGCAGTTGACGATGTTGATTTCGGCTTGCCGGCTTCTTTCGAAGCAGGGTTGGTGTCCTTGTCCAGAGCCACTTTGACTTCGTCGGCGGATTTTTTCTCAGCTGCCTTAGGTTCAGTCGTCTTGGGAGTGGCAGTCGGCTTATCCGGCGTCGGCTTTTTGGACACCGCATCAGGCTTAGTCGAGGCGCCGTCTTCAACGGGCTTCGCAGCATTATCCTTAGAGGCATCAGGCAGATCTGTGACCGTGACTGCCGATTTATTTGGTTTAGCCTCAGTCAGTTCGATCTCGACCCGGTCAATCAACTTCAGCTTCCGCGATTCCTCTTCTTCGGTCGTCAACTTCACCGGCCCTGCTGCGTCCGCGACCTTGGTTGCATCGGCGGCAGGCGTCGTCTTGACTGCTGCCGCAGCTGCTTCCGCGTCTAACTCTTCCTGAGTCTTCTCGCGATAGACCTCAACGACCGCTTTGATCTTGTCGGCTTCGTCCGTCAGGTCTCGATCGGGATCACTGATTTGAACATTGATTCCGCGATCCAGAACCACTCCCTTCAAGACTTCGCTGAAAGCACCATCGGTGATTTCCACGACGCCATCGCCAACGACCAGGATTTCCTTCTTCCGGTCCTGGTTGAACTGACGATCCGCAGTGTGTTCATCAACATATTGCACGCGGACGTAATCACTTCCCTTGACTTCCAGTCGGCCGTTCATTTTGTAAGGCCGGCCCAGAGACGTGACGATCGAGCCCAGCACAATTCGGACGTTGCGCCCGACAGCGAAGCATTCGACGATTTCTTCATCACCCTGTAGCGAAGTGCATTTGACTTTGACCGATTTCCCGACGTCCAAGGCTGCCAGGTCGGCGTCTTCGATCTTGATGAACAGACGCTTGCCCGCTTCGACTTTTTCGACTTTGCCTTCTTCAATGGACAGGGTTGTGCCAACCTTCTCCAAAGCTTCAATTGCCCGGCTATAATGTCCGAGTTGGAAGTGGCCCAGGCCGATGTAGTAATAGGCCTCATTCACATGGGGGCTGACCGGAAATTTCTCGATCACGTCGCGCATGACCTTGAACGACTTGCCGAAGTTCCGGGCCTCGTAGAAACAGATGCCCATTTTCAGGGTGGCTGCAGCCCGTTGTTCTTCGTCGCTGTTTAGCTCGACGGCACTCGCTTCGAAATGCGTTCGTGCCCGGTCATAGGCCCGTTCGCGTTCGAGCAGGTAGCTGCCCAATTTCATGTGGGCATCAAAGCGCACACGGCTGCGGGGGTAGCGTTCGATGACGGATTGCCAAATCTCGACCGCTTTGGTGTATTCTTCCGCTTCGAAACGAGCATCGCCCGCTTCCACCAGTTTCCGAGCCGCTCGATCCTCGACCAGTGAACCCTTAACAGGTTCTGCTTTGGCCGGTTCCTGAGCCTGCGTTTGAGGCCCTACGGGAACGAACACGGCGGTGAGAACACAGCTTAAGACGCCAATCCACAGCAGGCGTTTCATAGAATTTT
>JAQGHT010000662.1 GCA_028291565.1 Planctomycetaceae bacterium
TACAGTCGATTTGGAGAGTGCGTTGCAGGTGCTCACGGAAGCCGTACAGAAGAAGTAGCGAATTGGGGCTGGACTTGACGTGGCTCAGCCAACCTTCGAAAACTGAGTGAGAGGTTGCTGCGATCAAGCGCCCGGTTTCTCGTAATTTGGTGGAATGAAATTCGCACTATTCGTAGCCGAATTCATAAGAATTTGGGTTCAATTCGTAGCCGAATTCGTGAGAATTTGGACTCACGTCGCGGCCGAATTCGTAAGACTTTTGGGCGATTTCCGACTCTCGTCCAAAGTCTCACAGCTTCAGATACAAGGAAGATCCAAGGTGATACCGCGCACGGTTAAGAATGCGATGATTGATCGCAGGGATCAGCAGTGAAAAAGACTCAGTCGTGGCCGCGAACAGCATCAACCGCGATCGCCGACATAAAATATAAAAACATTGATCCGACACTAATGCGAAGGCTTCCATAAAATGTCCGCTCAGCCCCCTGCCCCGCGACGCTCTGTCGCAAATCGCCTGGGCCAGGAAACCAGCCCCTATCTGCAACAACACGCCCACAATCCGGTGGATTGGTTCCCTTGGGGGAACGAAGCACTGACGCTTGCCAGGGACCTCGACAAGCCGATTTTTCTTTCCATCGGCTATAGCGCGTGCCACTGGTGTCACGTGATGGAGCACGAAAGCTTCGAAAACCCCGAAATCGCAGACTTGATGAATCGACATTTCATCAACATTAAAGTCGATCGTGAAGAACGACCGGACCTAGATCAGATCTACATGGCCGCCGTGCAGTTAATGACACGGCGTGGCGGTTGGCCGATGTCCGTGTTCCTGACCCCCAAGCTGAAACCATTCTACGGCGGCACCTATTGGCCACCCGTCGCGTCTCGCGGAATGCCTGGATTTCGCGACATACTGCACGGAGTCCACGACGCCTGGACCAACCGCCGAGCCGAAGTGTCAGAGAACGCCGAACGTCTGACAACGGCCATCGTCGAGGATTCCATTCCGCAGCCCGACGACACGCCGCTCAAGCCGGACTTGATCCATCACGCCGCAACTGTGGCCTGCCAACGAGCTGACCGGCGTTACGGGGGCTTCGGTCCGGCTCCCAAGTTCCCTCATTCGATGGACCTCCGAGTCCTCCTGCGAGCCTGGAAGCGGTTCGGCGACACCGACGCGCTCGAAGTGGTCAAACTCACGCTCGATCAAATGGCGGCCGGTGGCATCTACGACCAGCTGGGCGGCGGTTTTCATCGCTATTCGACGGATGAGCGCTGGCTGGCTCCCCATTTCGAAAAGATGCTCTACGACAACGCCCTGCTCGTCCCGGTCTACCTGGAAGCCTGGCAAGCGACCGGCAACGCCGATTATTTGCGAGTGGTCCGCGAGACGCTGGACTATGTCCTGCGTGAAATGACACATCCCGAAGGTGGCTTTTACAGCACGCAAGACGCGGACAGTGAAGGAGTCGAAGGCAAATTCTTCGTCTGGACCGAAGCCGAGATCCTGCAGCTCCTCGGACCTGACGACGGCCGCGTGTTCGATGTTTGTTACGATGTCACCGTGCATGGGAATTGGGAAGAAACCAATATTCTCAATCGTCCCAAGCCTCACGCTGAAGCCGCAAAAGAACTCGGCCTGAGCGAATTTGATCTATCCGTTCGATTACAAAATTGCCGCGAAAAACTATTCGCCGTGCGTTCAAAACGCATCTGGCCGGGCCGAGATGAAAAGATCCTGGCTGGCTGGAACGGCCTGATGTTCTCCGCCATGGCGCAGGCCGCGCAGGTTCTCGACGAACCCAAATACGCTGTCGGGGCCGAGAGAGCCGCCGATTTTGTCCTCTCACAGCTGCAGCCCAAGCCCGGCCGGCTGCTGCACGTCTATAAAGACGGCCAGGCGAAATTCAATGCTTTTTCCGACGATTATGCGTGCGTGATTGATGGCCTGGTCGACGTTTTTCAAGCCACCCAGAACGTGCGGCATTTGAAATCCGCCCTGAAGTTCGCAGAGACCTTGCGTTCCCTGTTCGAGGACGTCAAAGACGGCGGCTTCTTCTTTACGAGTCACGATCACGAAGAGCTCATCGCCCGGCAGAAAGACTTGCAGGACAACGCCACACCCAGCGGTAACAGCATGGCCGCCACGGCTTTACTGCGTCTGGGACGACTGACCAGCCGCCAGGACTTGGAGAAAACCGCCGAACGCACGCTCCAGCTTTCCTCGTCGTTGGCCAAACGTTATCCCAACGCAGCCGGTCAAATGTTGCTCGCCCTCGATTTCTGGCTAGGCCCCACCTACGAAGTGGCCATCATTGAGGGATCCAAGCCACCTCAGGCCGCAGGCAGCTCCGCCACCTCCCCGCCGCCCACCCAGCTGGCCGACTTGTTGAAAGCCGTGCATCAGAAATTCGTACCGAATAAAGTCCTCGCGATCCGCCACGCCAGCACGACAGACGCGAACCTGCCAGCCGAATTGAGCGTCCTAAAGGGCAAGCCAGCCAGAGGGGGCCAAGCCACAGCTTACATCTGCCAGCACGGAACTTGCGGCATGCCCCAGACAGATCCGGTCGCGGTGCAGGATTTTTTGTGCAAGACTCTTGACCGCCGGGGCCACAACTGATAGATTTCTTGACCTGCCTTGCAGCGGATTGTCGACGCCGGTTACGCAGTTTCTCCAAACAGGAAAACAAGTTCGGTCGAACCAATCCGATTCAAGACAACCACAAAATTTGCCGATGTTGAGAGAGTTCTGATCGTGAATGCGAACAGAAAGCTTCCTTGAAGGTCAAGAAGCTGCCAACAAAAAGGCGAGCGGTGGGTGTTAGCCCACTGGTTCATCAAAAGTTGCAGCAGGATGTAAGGTAGCAAAACATTCCCCGATAGCTCAATAGGTAGAGCGAGCGGCTGTTAACCGCTAGGTCCTAGGTTCGAGCCCTAGTCGGGGAGCTCATCAAAAAGGTAGCGAGTCTTTGCTACCCACGAGTTAACGCAAAACGCCGAGAGGAATTTCCTCCCGGCGTTTTTGCTTTTACCGCCCTTCTCCAAAGGGTTTGCGTCAAATCGACGCTGTTAACCAAACTCTCTTTTCCGTATTCCGAATTTCCGGGTGCGAAGACAACCCCCCATGGTTGCGTTCGGACCCCGGAGAATACGGTTGCGAACTCTCGGTGTCTCTTGGTTAACAGACGCTTGCGGTTAACAGCCGTTCCGCATAACCCGTCCGGCGAAGCGTAGACAGCCAGTCTGAAAGCCATGCTATTGAGCTTCGAAAGACCAGTTGCGGGAGCCTCTGTTTTTCCGACCCCTGGGGCCATGCTGCGGCACCTTATTGGTCTGGCGTCAGCAGTCCTGCCGGAGTCGATTGAACATGTGCAGACAGACAATTGGGATTCTCCAGGAACTTGGGAGGACCTGGCGTTTCCTCAGTGCGATCCCGGCTGGAGACCCGGGTGACCAACTCCCGGCCCTGGCGGCACACTCGTCCGCACGGGAGCGAACTTAACGAGTGAACATTGAGGTACGACCAAACGAAGGCAACGAAGTGTGGTGGGAGGGGCGGCAGGAAGTCGTAGCGTTTTGATAGTACCGGTGAAGCAGGGGAACTCGCCCTGGAGGACCCTGTGGAGGGAAGCGAAACGTCGGCCGACAGACTCCGTCGAGGGAACCGTGTCGAGCACATCGAGGCTTGATCCACATGTCACCATCACTCGAAGGAATAGCTGCGGGGAACCATCACGGATGGCGAATCTGTCGGTTGAGGAACCGGATGCTCTAGTGCCACAACTCATTTTTGATGCCTCATGGATCGAAAAAATCTACCACGATGGCATGCAAACTTCCCAAAGTGACGTACAGCTAACTCACAACAATCGATTCCCATGCACAAAACATCGAGAGAATCAATGCCACTTCCGTTGCCAATTAAGGTAAAAACTAGACGCTGGTGACGTACCAACAATGAGTTGTGGCACTAGTGCGAGCACGTCCGGGTCTGTGGGAGCCCTGGGCCGGCAACGACCCTGGGCCACCCAGCCCGAAGCGTCGAATCGCGATGGATGTAGACGGCAGGATGCAGCCTACAGATTCTGGCGTCCGGCTTGGCCGCTGATCTGTTTTGCGAAGAGACGTCCCCCGGCGCGATTGAGCCACGGCGTAGGAATTGCATAGTCAATTCGCGGGGCAAAAATGACATCAACCCCAAGTCTGAAAAAGACTTGACATCTCTTGGCTGGGAAGTATTCTCCACGCTTTCTGTTCAGAGAATTACAAGTTCGGCGGCAGAGGGCTAGGGGGCTTACGGGTGGGCGATCGTCGGTCAAAGAAGCGGGGCGGACCACCTGCAGAGAGGCAGGCCGGGCCGGACGTGTTCGCCGAATTCGGGCTGAGTTGCGCCGACTTCGACGTGGACTACGGCGGCGGGAAATCCTTCCTGTCGGGCCAGCGGATCGTGTATATGACCGTCCGGCACCGGGCGTCGGGCCGCACCGCGTCGGGCAAGATCGGGACTACCAAGCGGGACGCGGACCATCAGCGGGACGAATTGCTGTGTACCCTGCTCCGGTCCTTCGTTCAGTCCTAGCCGTCCGCCCCGGAGCAAAGGCTCGCCGTACCAGGCGCTGCAACAGACAACGGGGTATAATTCGTTCCAGAGAGATCCAAAGAAGTCGGAAAAAGTGTCGGAAATCGAATCGAATTAAGCCAAATTTCCGCTGACGCCGAATGAGGCGGTCAACTTGACCCGCAGTCGCTGCTGGTTCAAAGAGTTGGCATGTTGATTGGAAACCCGTCATTCATCGCGGGCAAGTTACCTTAGACGTTCGGCGAAAGTTGGGGACGGATGGGGGGGCAACGATGAGAAAGGCGAAAGTCGCAGAAGATCGCCCCGAGAACCACAGCATCCTCCGCTACCTCGAAGATTCCAACGGGACCGGCCTGCACCCGGATGTCCTGGATCGCCTGATTGAGCTTGCAGCGGTCAGCGGGTGTGACCGCGTCAGTGTCCGGGGTATCCGGTTGTTGGTTCACCGGGCCACGGGGGTGATCGTCGGGTGCGGGCTGGGCACGGATTACTGCCTACGAGTGGCCGGGGTGCCCAAGGGAGCGGGTGGCCGGTGGTCGATTCGGTGGACGGACGGTGGACGGCTCAATGTCCGGAACGCGTTCGGTTCGGGCTGGATCGTTGGCGGGTTTCACGATGGGGAAGCCGAGTGGCTGCGGGCCGCGGTGGCCGCTCTGGAGGCATTCGCTTGAGGCCGAACCGGGCGCTCAAGTAGACGGGGGGAGGTAGGATTCTTTACGTTTCGGCGGCAGGAAGTTTCTGATGGGAAAGGCGTCATCGAAATGCCCATGACTTGGGACGAGTACGTTGATGGCAAGGCCCTGTGCCTGGACGCGGACTTGGACGCGACCGATTGGGACACGCTGTCCGGACAGTACGTCGACGCGTTCGACAGTGTGCTTACCAAACTGACTGCGCGGGTTCCGGCTGAGTCGTGGAACCGGCTGTATATCGAGCGCTGGCTGGACTCCGGGCGGTTGATCATGTACCCAATCAAGCGAGGGAAGAAACGGTCCGACCTCCTTCTGGAGGCCACGTTGGACTCAGAATTCGTCCAGCGAGAGTACGACAAATTGGAAGCGATCAAGCCGAAGCGAAACCGTGAGAGCCACATTATGGCACTCGACGGCAAGCTGAAGCTGGCCCTCCGGGAAGCCCTGACCGTTCCGGCGGTAGCCGAACTGCTGGAGCGGCTGGCGGAGAAAACCGACTACACTATCTGGACGATGGAAGAAGCCGACACCGAGTCGCAGTATCAGCTCTACCTCTGATCGACTTCGGGTGGTCGCGCCAAACAATCAGTTCAACCGGAGCCGCGGGCCGCGCGGTTTCTGAAGTCAATGTTGGTTGGCCTCGGCCCGGTCAACCGTGTCGTTCGGTTTTGCCACGTTCGTTCCGTCTCGTCAAGTCATCCGTTTTCTCTGAGCGAACGGCCGACGTTTCAGCCGTCCCTTGCGCGCGTCAGTGGCATCGACCGAAGCGTCGAAATGCGTACCCGAGATCGGCGACACTCGGCGCTCGAGCCCTGTGCCGTCAAGTGACAGTACGCCTCGTCGTCAACTTGTTCGGCCAATCTGCGTCCAGAACTTCCGCTGTTTCTCCCAATCCAACTCCACAGCCACAGTCCGTATCCCGCGTTCAGAAATCGAATCCTTCCCGTCCTGCACCGCCGGACAATACAAGATCTGCTCCTGAATGTCAGGCGCCAATCCCAGCAAATTCATAATCTGCGTCACCCTTGCCCGCGTGACGTGCCCCAAACGCGCCAGGTCCGCGTAGTCATCGGCTACGCCGTTTGTACCAGTTCGTGAAACCGGTGCGCCAGAGCTAGCAACCGTGCGACACGGGCTACGGAGCCGACCAGTTTGAAAATCGCGGACAGCCAGCGTCGGTGTATCGGACCGATGCATCGGAGTTGGTACGACATTTTAGACGGGATCTTTCACCCCATCGCTGAATTGGATATACACTCAAGCAGAATGTTGGTGTTCGTCGAGATCCTGGTACCATGGTATCCCGGAGGACCAAAATGAAGACTTGGAATTGGTCATTCACCGTTTGCGCGATCGATTGCGTTATCTGCCTGCTCTGCAATGGCATCGGCACTGCCCAGGATGCAGACAAAGCGAGCGGTCAGAGCCCGCGGGGAAGCAGGACCATTGTCACTGTCGCCAAACACACACGAGATTACACTCGAAAGAGTGAAGGGGATGTCATTGAGCTCAACGACGGTCGGCTGTTTTTGGTGTACATGGAGTTTGCTGGTGACGGCAGCGACTATGCCAGGACGCGGTTGGTGGCCCAGGAATCGCCGAATGGAGGTCTCACCTGGGGGCAGCATCGAGTGGTCACCGAAACGACGACGGGCGATCTCAATGTTTATTCACCGAATCTGATTCGCGCGAAGGATGGTGGAATCCTGCTGCTGTTCATGCGGCAGCATCGACCAGGCTCGCTGACCAACTATGTTTGGAAGTCGACCAACGAGGGCCGGACCTTTTTGCCCTTGGCGGACTTAGTTCCCAAGCGGGATTTCTCACTGTGTAATGCCACGGTGAAACGGCTCAATTCGGGACGTTTACTTTTGCCAGTCAATCCAGTGGTCTCAGGGAAGTCGGCGGAAACAGGTCCCTACGCCGCCACCACACTCTACAGCGATGACGATGGATTGACTTGGAATGTGTCTAGATCTCGCGTGGAATTGCCGATGCGCGGGGCCATGGAGCCCCATGTGGAACAGACTGCGGACGGACGGGTGCTAATGGTGATGCGCAACCAACTTGGCAGATTATACATGTCAGATTCGACTGATGACGGTGCGACTTGGAGCCCGGCTCGAGCCAGCGATCTCATCTCCCCCGAATCGTGTCCGGAACTGACTCGAATACCGGGCACAAACGACCTGCTGATGATTTGGAACAATTCTTACGATCCCAAGTTCAGATCGCATTATGGCAAGCGTAGCCCACTCACCGCGGCGGTGTCGAAGGATCACGGGAAGTCGTGGCAGCACGTGCGTGACATCGAGACCGACCCGAAGCGTGCGTTCTCGAATCCAGGCTGCCGCTTCACGAAGAACGGCCGGGCAATTCTCAATTACTGGACCTGCGAGTATCTACCGGACTGGGCGATGCAGGACGTCATCGATATCCGCGTGGCCGTCATTGAC
>JAQGHT010000670.1 GCA_028291565.1 Planctomycetaceae bacterium
AGCTGATGTCAGGAGTTTGTATATCGGATCCTCGCACAGCAGTCCCTGGCCAGACAGCTAACTCAAATTCGGGATTTGATTGACGGCGATAAAGCCTTCCAGGAAATGTTGAGCCTGCGCCACACCACTGACCGCCAGCCCCAAACTCTGCAATGCCGGCACCAGCGCCGTAGGATCGGTGGCCGTGATTCGAACACCGACTCGGCCCGATGAATCTCGCTGCACTAAACTGTCGTTCGGGTTGGTGGTCGGCACTGCAAAACCAGTTGCCGTACCGGCACCAGGCGGAGGAGACTGCGTGTTCGTGCTCGAATAGAGAGCACTGTTGACCTGTATGTCGCTGCTGTTATTCAGCCCAGCCAGACTCATCAGCACTGGATCAACGTTGACCAGAGAACTGGGGAGGCTGGTCACGGCCGACAGCAGCTCCCGGTTTTCCAGACATTCCACATTCTGAGTGATGCAGAGCCGCCTTTCACGCTGCCGTTTCCGCATCGCCAGGGATTCCGAAGACTTACCCGCTTGTGAGTAGAAGCGTTTCAACGCCTGAGGGAGCCAATCAATCAACACGGAAACACTCCTTGGGGAAGACCCAGGCTCGACGGCAAACGTTCATCAGGCTGAAGTGTCCCAACGCTCTGCCAAAAATCATGCCCAACCGCTTCAATTCGACGATTGGTAAAGATCCGAGCCTCGAGAAACTCCATCTGAATAGCGCTTACTTGCAGTTCCAGGATGCCTTGAAAATACTCTCGGCTTTGTCCGCCGACCTGACTCCGCCAACCTTGACGTTGTCTTTATCAATTGAAGCGGTGAGACGAAAAATCCCACAGTTTCATTCAGTTCGCCACCACGACTTGAACTCTGATCAAGAAGTGCCAGGAATCGTTACCTGAGTGTCAGTCGCAGGCAGAAACTCACGGCACACACAAGTGGCGCTGCCTATTCCCATCGGTAAAGTCGTTTTCACCGGTCCAACGATTCATACGTCAGTACCTCTTGGAATAACCGGACACAAGCCGGAATCGCACAAAACCACTACAGTCGGATCAGGCGTCAAATCCGGCAGATCCAATCTTCCGGCTTTGGCAGGTTCACTTTGCCCGGCCATCTGGTGCCTTCATGGCACTGCCATCTAAATTCCAACCAGCGTTTCAGATACGTCCAGATTCTATAGCCACGGCCGATTTAGTTTTCCGGTTCAATTCGCAGTTCTTGGATTGGGACGGATTGAAATTCCGCATGGGGATTCGATACCCCGTTCAGGCAAATTCAACAGAGAATCCGACCAAGCCAAGACTCAGACGACATGTCAAACGAAAAAGTTCCGACATCCGAAGGTAGCGGCTAAGCGGATTGCACGATCGATCTGAAGCAACTGGATAGATTCAGGACTAAGACGTGGCGTGAGAACTATCGTGAGAAGTTTGCGATCGCCAGTTTTTGCCAGACTGGATGCTTCACCAGGCCTTCAAGCCCGAACGGGTTTCAGAGCAACGCTCCGGGGCGCCGCCCACTGGTGGCTTACCTCGGGGCGTCGGGAATAGAAAGGATACTCCCTGAAACGGCTCAACAGGCTAGCGACCTGCGACGAGCACAAGTCCTCAACTTCCTGATGACTCGCCTTGCGATACCCCATTAATTAGCGAATGGTACCAAACAGCCCGCAGAGATAGGCGATGCCCAGCGATACACAAATGCTTGCTAATGCCAGACCGCCGTACAACAGCCAGGGACGAGGCTTTTCTTTACCGGGGTCTTCCTGCAACTGAAACTGAAACTGGTCCGCGATCAAGATCGTATCGCCAGGCCACAGCAGCTGATCGGTCGTGGCGACACCATTAATTCGAAAGCCTTTTCGACTGTTCAAATCGCGAATCCGCCACCATTGACCTTCAAATCTCAATTCCGCGTGTCGTGCCGATACTTTGGGCGAATCCAACCGCAGATCTGATTCCGGCGCGCGTCCAATGATCATCCGCGTTCCACGCAATGGAATTGACGTTCCTCCTGGAATCGGCTGCAAAAACATTTGGGGCGATTTTGCATTCGGAAGGTGCGACAGATCGAGTTCCAGCGAATGAAGCTTCGGGTGCGAAGCCGCTGCAGGCTTGGAGACAGGTCCCCCCTTCGCATCCGAGCCATGTGACGCAGTGTCAGCCGCGACGTGGGTCTCGATGTTGGCCTGCGGCTGCATCTGCATCGCCGGCGCAGAGGCTTTCAGCTCCGCGCTCGAAGAGTTTGAGCGAGACGAAGGATGGGCCGCTTGCAATCTTTTACGAGCTTCCAGGGCACGTAACTTCAAAATTTCCGAAAAATCAAATTCGATCGGCTTCAAACGGGCGAAAGGAGCTAACGCTGCCGCCAATTCCGCCGCAGTTTCAAACCGATCTTCAGGTCGCTTCGCCACCATTTTATTCAGGATCACGACGAGTTGCGGCGGAAGATTCGGGACGAACTTGCGGACATCAGGAAAAGGCGACCGCCGGTGCGCGTCGATTTTTTGCGGCGTGCGCAGCAGCGGAAATGGGACCGCGTTCGTCAGAATCTGATAAAATGTACATCCCAAGCTGTAAATATCGGCACGGCCGTCGACCGTATGGCTGTTGAAGGATTGCTCGGGTGCGATGTAGTCATCAGTTCCGAGGCATTGATGACCAAAAATCATGGCGAGGGAAAACTCTGCCTGATCATCATCTTTTAACAAAGCCAATCCGAAATCTAATATCTTGAGGTGCCCGTCCTTGGTAATCAGCAAGTTTGTGGGCTTGATGTCGCGATGAACCATGCCGTTTTCGTGGGCATGTTGCAATCCTGCAGCCGCCTGCCGAATGCATTCTGCAGCTTCCGGCCACGGCAGCGGCCCTTGGCGCAATCGCATCAAATCCTGCAGATTGATTCCTTCGACGTACTCCATCACCATGAAGGGAACTTCACCATACAAGTCATTTGTCTGACCGTATTTTAAAGTTCGCACAATGTTCGAGTGATTGAGCTGCAGTCCAGCGCGGGATTCGAGTTCAAATCTTGCGCGGATTCCGGGATCGTGCTTGATGCGGTCCGATAATACCTTGATTGCAAAACGCTGACGTGGATCACCTTTTCCGTCACGGGGTTCGGCAATATAAACCCACCCCATACCTCCAGTTCCCAGAATCTCACGCAACTTGAACTCATCGATGATTAAGCCACGCGGCTGCCCATGCAGCAGATGATTGGCCTGAAACAAAGTCAGCTGCCGACTTTTCAAGAATGCTTTGGCAATATCTTTGGGATCCTGAACCGCTTCCAGATGCTCGTCGCGCACGGTCGTCGCAATGTCCTCGGCGGACAACAGATCGCTACGTCGCAGCACATCCAGAAAATCTACCGGCACGAGAATGCACTTTCGCATCAAGTGGGTGGAAGCGGATCGCCCGGCTCAGCTTAATGCTTTGGAGGACGCCCGGGAATCACATGTCCAGCGAAGCTTCTGACTTCTTGACCCGCCGGAAAAACAAGGCCGTTTAGAGTGATATCGATGAACAGAAAGTTGGGAGTCAATGGCCAATTCGAACGCCGGCCCGACAGATTCGATTACGAGAAATTATAGGACAATTCAAAGCGATTTGGATACGGCGGATTCTTGCAAACTTTTCATTATCACCGAGAAATACTTGACGTCATGTCTTTATTCAGCGAATCAGGTGACGCAATCAACGAATACAACGACGCAGGTGATATTGTCTTTTGAGCCTCCCTGGACGGCGGCATCGACAATCGCTTTCGCTGTTTCCTGGGGTTCCGAAAACTTTCCCAACAAGTTCGCTAACACAGTGTCTTCCGTGCCGTCGGTGACGCCATCGGAACAAAGAATGAAACGGTCACCAGCCTGAATGTTCAGTGATTTTGCTTCGGCTCCCGTACCACCTTCCTTGGAACCCAAATAGCGAACCAGCACGTGTTTGTAGCGATGAGTCGCAGCATCTTCCTTACTGATCGTGCCAGCCAGCACGAGTGCTTGCGACAGCGAGTGGTCCATCGTCAATTGCTGGAATTCGCCGTTTCGCAACCGGTACACACGGCTGTCACCGACATTTGCGACGTACAAAGCCTGCCCGGCTTTGACGAGCATTGCGATCGTTGTCCCCATATTGCTGCAATTGGGGTCCAACTGCGCCAGGGCCATGATCTCGGCGTTCGCGTGTCCGACCGCGTCGTCGATTCCGGAGACGACTTTCTCGGCAGGATCATCCTGAAAATTTAAGGCTTGCTCTAAGCGCCGAGGGACCAGTTCAGCCGCCATTCCGCTGGCGCGCTCTCCCGCCGATTGACCACCCATTCCGTCACAGACGACAAAATAGCGACCTTTTTCATCGACGTGATATCGGTCCTCGTTATTCTCGCGAAAGTTTCCTGTGATGCTGACGACACCCCAGCGCAGCCCAGGACTAGGTTCAGCAGCCATGCCCGGCTCCGAATCGGATGACCAACAACGTTTTAGCCACGAAAACCAGCCCAACTTCAAGATCCTCTGCTTCACCTGTGGGAGATCTGTCACCAACGTCAAATCGGCAGCAGCCCGACCGGTCGTTGGGAAGGATTGTTGTCGGAATTCTTGGCAATCATTAATTGTTCGTCACGCTGACAAACAAAATGTGAGTGATAACTCTCAACTGGTTCCCGACCGTTTCGGTTGAACCGTTCTAATCACTTTATCGCGCTTGTTCGTCAAATCATGCGAGACAGAAAAATCTAATGTGCAAAACAAGCCTCAAAATCGAACTATACGGCTTACGAATAAAAATGTCACATTCCGGACTGTAATAGAACCGACCCAACACGATCCGCCCGCGATTCATACGCCAAATCATTCGTCTTGCCCATGAGGCAGCCACTCCAGCGACAAGAATAACAGCTCACAGCGTACTTGACTGTTTATAATGTTTCAATTGGACCGGCGAAAGGATACGTTGTGTGTAGCCTCGCTTCCTCCCTCGCATCAAACCTCGACCCGTGGAGAATCAAGTGGCGACTTCATGGCGTCGCGTCCCACGCAAATGGCCTCAACCAAATCTCTGACCCCCAAAGTCGTTGCCGCATACAACAATTCTCCCGCGGCGAATCCGGCACTGGCGCCTGCGAGCTGATTTTGGCTCTGCACCCATTGGAAAACCCGATCCTTGGAAGGTGGAAATTGCGTTTGATAGGCGCGGATGGCCTTCAATTTTAGCTCCAGAGTCTGGCTGATATCCATCACAAAGTGTCCTGCAGCGGGTGGGATTCCCAAACTCGATACGCCCAATTGATACCAAACTTGACTCTGGATTGTATGCACGGGTAGTCCGTCGAAAAAATTCTCCCATTTGCTCAGTCGCGAGTAGAACACGGCGGCATCGGTAATCTGACTGGCCTGCCAATGATCAGGCGAAGCCAAGGGGGTCTTACCGATTAATCCAAGAACCAATCGCGGCCGGTAGGTCCGAAAGACCTTGGCAAGTGCGACGCGGGCCTCGAATGAATCGAAAAGTCGGCGATTCGGCAGTTCCAGGGTCTGGCGCACGTGGACCCCCAGAATTCCAGCCGCTTCGGCAGCTTCTTGCAGGCGAATTTCAGGACTCGGACATCCGGGAGTTGGTTCACCGTCAGTCAAGTCGATGATTCCGACGCGATATCCCTGCTGTACCAGGCGGGCCAAAGTGCCCCCGCAACCAATTTCGACATCGTCTGGATGGGCGCCGACGGCAATGACATCCAGGGGCTCAGGAAGATTCTGCGACGTCGGTGATTGCTCCGAGCCTGGGGCAGGGTGGCTCGACAGCGAGAGTTGAGAGGCCGAGGGATTCGACGACTGCGGTTCCGAAGAGGGTTGGCTTGACATGGCGGTCTTTGATTTTCAAACCTGAAAGTCGATTTCAGTCGGTATCTTCAATAGTCAGTGAACTTTGAATCGCGAATTCGGCACAAAACGAGACGAGGTATAACAATTCACGAGCTTCGAACCAAGTGTGCCATCCCATCTCTCAAGAAACTGATGATCAATTCAGTCGATCGACCCACATCGCATTCTACGCGGCTGATCTTTCCTAAATGCAAGAATCTTCGTAGCTGAAGTTGTAAAACTTCTGGCGAGTGTCCTGAGAGGTTCAAATTCTCGTGAATTCGGCGTCAAAGGAATGAATGGCGAGCGATGCAATTCTACGCTGTTATCCCTTATCAGATGCAAAAATCCTCGAAGCTGAATTGGTGAGACTTTGGGCGAGTTTCCCCAATCGCCCGAAGTCTCACCAATTCAGCGCCAAAAGAGTGAACAGCGATTGGTGCCATTGACGCGATCGTACCAAATATTATAGCGTGTTGATGGGTTCAACAAACGAGTAGCTTCTGGAGCCGTATCGGATGAGTCGAGTCAAGCCAAGTGTCAATGATCCGATTGTCTTCCGCCATGCTCTTGCCGGGGTTGCTCTCTGTCTCTTCATACTTGCCGAACTCCCCGCGGATGATGTGGTCCCGCAGGAAGTCAATAAGGTCAAATTCTTTGAGGAGCAAGTCCGCCCGATTCTTGTCGAGAGATGTCAAAAGTGTCATGGCCCTGTGAAACAAGAAGGGGGATTACGTCTTGATTCGCGCGACGCCCTTTTAAAGGGAGGCGAAAATGGGCCCGCGATTACGCCCGGAACAGTCAATCAGAGTTTGCTGCTTTCTGCCGTTCGTCGAACTGGAGATCTGGAAATGCCCCCAGATCGACCTCTGTCGGAACCTCAGATTGCGGCATTGACTCGGTGGGTCGAGCAGGGGGCCGTCTGGCCGGGAACCGCCGTTACTCAGGGGAGCGC
The DNA here is from genome assembly GCA_028291565.1 of Planctomycetaceae bacterium. GTDB lineage: Bacteria > Planctomycetota > Planctomycetia > Planctomycetales > Planctomycetaceae > JAKFVC01. The sequence continues at coordinate 6,816 of JAQGHT010000670.1, forward strand.
GACGTCTCCTGAAGCCTTTGCGAAAGCGCGCCGCGAGCACTGGGCATTGCAACCAATTCGACGTCCCGAACCACCTCAAGTTCGGGATGGTTCCTGGTCCATCAATCGTGTCGACCAGTTCATTCTTGCCAAATTGGAATCGGCAGGCTTGAAACCCTCACTCCCTGCCGACAAGAAAACTCTCTTGCGGCGGGTGACGTTTGACTTGACAGGCTTGCCACCGACTTTCGCGGAGACACAAGTCTTTGACGCAGATAGCAATCCAGATGCCTACAGCAGGCTTGTCGATCGCTTGCTGGCTTCACCACGCTATGGTGAACGCTGGGGGCGGCACTGGTTGGACGTCGCTCGCTATTCCGACACCAAAGGCTATGTCTTTTTTGAGGATGGCGGGTTTCCCTGGGCTTGGACTTATCGTGATTATGTGCTCGAAGCCTTCAATTCGGACCTGCCGTATGATCGCTTCATCTGCGAACAGTTGGCGGCGGATCGGATGCCGCTGGGAGAAAACCACAGGCCTCTGCGAGCTTTGGGATTCCTGACCCTCGGCGGACGGTTCATGAATAACCCTCATGATATCATCGACGACCGAATCGATGTTGTCTCGCGCGGACTGCTGGGACTGACCACGACGTGTGCCCGCTGTCATGATCACAAATTCGATCCGATCCCGACAGCCGACTATTACTCGTTATATGGGGTATTTGCGAGCACCTTCGAACCGATTGTTCCTGCGTTGTATGATCCGCCACCGGCCACCGAGGAATATCGCAAGTTCGAAGCAGAACTCCGATCGCGGGAAGCCAAATTGTTGAAGTTCGTGCAGGACAAACAAGGCGAAGTTGTGAATGGGGCAAGAAATCGAGTTGCCGAGTATCTATTGGCGGTCCACGCCATGAAAGGCCAGCCGAAGACTGATGACTTCATGCTGTTGGCGGATAGTGGTGACTTGAATCCCAAGATGCTCCGTCGTTGGCAGATCTACCTCGAGCAATTGTCCAAGACACACCATCGAGTCCTGGCGGCCTGGCAGGCTTGTATTCATCTCGGGGAAGGGGATTTCGCAAATCAAGCGTCGGTCGCGATCCAAAAACTCGTGTCGGAAACCGATCCGAGGAAGAGTTTGAATCCGATCGTGGCCCAATCCTTGCAGGCAAAACCACCGCAAAAACTCGCCGATGTCGCGGAACGGTATGGGGAATTGATCAAGTCCATCGATCTGGAATGGCAGGCATTGGTTCAGGCCGCCGTTATTGCAAAACAACCGCTGCCCGTTGCGCTTCTGGACGCGAGTCGGGAAGAAATTCGTCAAGTGGTGTACGGCCCCGATGCCCCCACGAATGTTCCTGTCAGCGCGATCGGTGATCTCGATTTACTGCCCGACCGTGCTTCCCAGGGAACCTTGCGTGAACTTCGCAAGGCCATAGAATCCTTTCGATCCGCCGGGCCTGCGGCCCCTCCAAGAGCGATGAATCTGGAAGACATCCCCAGCCCTGTGGAACCGCGAATCTTTCGCCGCGGAAACCCGAATCAACAGGGAGAGCCGGTTCACCGGCATTTCTTGCAGGTTCTCGCGGGTGATGCACCAAAGCCTTTTACGAACGGAAGTGGTCGCCTCGAACTGGCTGAAGCAATCATTCACCCGGACAATCCACTTACGGCCCGGGTCTTCGTGAACCGCGTCTGGCTGCAGCACTTCGGAGCCGGGTTGGTTCGCACGCCAAGTGATTTTGGACTGCGCAGCGATCGGCCGTCGCATCCGGAATTATTGGACGAACTGGCCAGCCAATTCATCGCCCACGGTTGGTCGGTTAAAAACTTACACCGCCAGATCCTGCTGTCTGCGACGTATCAACAAGCCTCCGGTGACCGTCCCGAAGGACTTGCCGCCGATCCCGAAAATCGTTTGTTGTGGAAAATGAATCGCCGGCGTCTCGACCTCGAAGCGTTAAGAGATTCATTCCTGGCGGTCTCAGGGAAAATGGACACCGCGGTGGGGGGCGCGTCCATCAATATGTTAGCAACGCCCGCGATTCCTCGACGCACGGTCTACGCGTCAATTGACCGCCTGGCACTTCCGAGTCTGCTGCGCACATTCGACTTTCCGAGCCCCGACACAACTAACCCGCAACGTGACAACACGACCGTGGCTCCGCAAGCTTTGTTCTTGATGAACCATCCCTTTCCTCTGGAAATGGCACAGCAACTCATCAATCGACAGGAACTCAAGTCGGCGCCAGATTTCGCGAATCGCCTTGATCGCCTCTACGAAATCGTATTTGGCCGCCCCGCAACGGCTGATGAGCGGAATCTTGCAACCGAATTCTTTCAGAGCTCAAACCTGGAACCTCAGGAGTCCCCTGAAAAATGGACGTTGTTCGCCCATTCGCTGTTGCTGACAAATGAGTTTGCATTTGTCGAGTAACAAATACGGTGTCAAGTGACATTTTTCACGCCACCGGGTTTGTCTCGGTGGGTCCACGGCCTATGCACTACTGTGAAACCAATGACTATCCAACCAAGATCCGCACCGAATCCCTGGCGCTTAATCCGATTTGTCCTTCCCGTCCTAAGCTGGCTGATTTCAGCCTTGCCACTTGTGACAACTGCAGCCGAGGACGTGCCGCATCCCTTATCGCAACAAGCGCAAGACGAAATCAAAAAAACGCAAACTGATCGCATCGAGAAATTGAGTCAGCAGATCGCCGAGAACCCGAAATCTGAAGATTTGTATTCTCAACGCGGCGATGCCTGCTTCTTTCTCGGGCAATTTGACAAGGCGGTGGCGGATTATGATGAGATGGTCAAATTGAACCCAGCGTCCGAAGCGTCGCATTGGCGGCGAGGCATCGCCTGCTTTTATGCCGACAAGTTCAAAAATGCCGCCGCGCAATTCGAAATGTACCATTCGTTCGACGACGTCGATCGTGAAAATGGCATCTGGAGGTACTTGTCACAGTACATGGCTCAAGGTCGTGACCCGGCGCGACAAGGCTTGTTGAAATACAAGAAAGACGATCGGGAGCCCTTCCCAGCCGTATATCAGTTATTCGCGGGCAAGATCACGCCCGAAGAAATCCTGAAGCAAATCGGCGAAGCCGAAATCGACGATCAGGAACGCCAGAAGCGATTGTTTTACGCTGAACTTTATATTGGATTGAATTACGCCGTCGAACAGAATCCCGAGAAAGCATTGCCACACCTGCGGGCCGCCACGGCGAATTCCTGGCCCCGAAAAGCAGGTTTTGGCCCCCATTATATGTGGCAAGTTGGACGTTTACATTATGAACGTTTAATTCAAAAACAGAAGAAACCATCATGAGGTCAGATACAAGGGGCGCTTTCTATTACCGCGCCCGTTTCGCGATCTCCTCGTAGATTTTCAAGCTCTTCTCGAACTCTGCTACTGCTTCGGGAGACAGCAGGCTTTTGTTCCGAGCGATCTCTTCTTTGACCCGTCGGATAATGTAGTCGATTTCCGCCCGACGCGGAGCGACCGGTTGATCTTTGACTTCGATGTGCACTGGACTGGAGTGTGCGAAGCGGGCTCGCTTGCGGGGTAAATCTTCGAAGCAGCGGACTGCGATCCAGCCACTGCCTGGGACGGACACTGTCTCGTCGAAGGTTGACTTCAACGAGGTTGTTGGATTGGCGACTGATTTCGGTTCGATGGTTTTCACAACTTCGCCATTGACGACAATCTCGACAAGGGACACGCGGTGAGTACTCTCGATGTGCCCCTGGACTCGATACGGCGTTCCCGGCTTCGCATTCTGAAACACATGCCCCGGAGGTTGTTCATTTACGGTCGTGAACAGCATCGGGCCGGTCGTCACAAAACTACGCCCCGAACGCAATCCCTGAAACCACTTTTCGTACGTGAACCCTCCATCAACTTGAACATAGACTCGTCCAAAACCAACCGGAACGGGATGGACTCCCGAACCCGTTCCTGCCGTCGGTTGCAGGCGGAATCCACAATTCAGTAAGGCATAATAGGTCTGGAAACCGAAATCGATCCAACCCCATTCGGTCAGACCCGCTGTTTCCTTTTCGAGCCGCATATAGTCACCCGCGGCGTCAATCGTCCATTGGCGAAAGGCGAACTCGGTTCGCCAGCAATGATTGTTGGCCAGTTCAAACAAGTCGACTTGCATGATCGGGACGATCGCCAGGGACCACGGCCACGAGTGTTTCTCGAGATCGATCAGACCGCCTTCGCGATGGGCCCATTCCGCTGCCGGCTTCACAGATGGAACCTTGATGTTGAACGGGGTCTTATGTCCGATCACCACGAACGCACCCAAAGTGTGTGATTTTCCACCCACCGTGAAAATCTCATACTCGGTGTTCAGAGGATAAATCAAATGCGTGGGGTCGACCGAGATGACTTCTGGATGAACAGCGGCGGACTTGTCCGGGCCCGACTTGATGCGGTTTCCACTGACTGGATCGACGTCAGCGGAAGTGATCCAATGGCTCAGCGGAAAGCAGACGTTCAGGTCCTCTGCCAGGACCAGGTTTGGCATTTCACTCAATTCCCGGTGCAGGTGCGTATCACCAGAGAACCAGCCCAGTTCCGCCATGTGAATCCAGCGGCTGATTTCGACATCCAGATTGGCGACATTCCCTTTGGCGGGAATCTCGAATGAGACGGACTTGGTCAGATATTCCTTCCCGCGTTCCACGGTGATCGTGTAGCGTCCTACAGGCAACTGCGCTTCGAACGGGTCAGCCGAGACCGTCGAGTGCATCTCTTCGATTTTTTCAGGCCGCTGCCGTTGATAGGGAATCGCGGTCCCGTCAGGACTTTTGGATTTGGGAAAGAACCAACGTCCATCTGAGTGCTGAATGTAAACTCGAGCCGCCACGAGTTGCTTCGTGCGCGCGTCCAGAATTCTGATCTGGATGGGTTGAACAAGGTCGTCGGCGTGGGCAACGACAACAAATCCGGCAAGCAGCCAGCAGGCGAGCGCGAGGCAAGGCAACTTCATGACGCGATATGCTCCGACAGGATATAAGATGGGGCAACTTGAATGTGCCGCGCATCATACACCAATCACATATTCGTCTGCAGTAGCTGGCGGTACATATTGATGGCCGCGGGACCGACAAGAACCACGAAAATTCCGGGAAAAATGAACAGCACCAGTGGGAAAATCATTTTTACCGCGGTTGCCGCCGCCTTTTCTTCCGCGATCTGCCGCCGCTTGATACGCATGCTGTCTGATTGCACGCGCAAAGCTTGTGCGATGCTGGAGCCAAAACGGTCGGCCTGAATCAAGATGGCCGACAAGGCTTTCAGATCGTCGACGCCAGTTCGAATTCCCAGTTCGTGCAAGACTTCACGCCGGGGTTTACCGATCTGCAATTGAAAATTGGACTTATTGAATTCGGAACAAAGCTCGGGTGCCGAGTCAAATAACTCCTCGGACACGCGACGCAAACCGGAATCCAATCCTAATCCTGCTTCGACACACACGACGAGCAAGTCCAGCGCATCCGGCAGGCTCAAGAAGATTTTCTCCTGGCGCTTCATCTTCAGAAAGCTGATGATCAATTCCGGAAAATAGAATGACAATCCACCACCGACAATGATGGCGACAAATCCGTTTTGTTTCATGCCATACACGGAGAGGCCATAGCTGGCTCCGGCGATGGCGCCCACAATCAATGCTACGAATTTGATCGCCAGATACATTGAAGATGCATTCGGCGACTGGAAACCGGCATTCGCGAGACGAATCTTGAGCGCACTCGCTTCCAATTCGGATTTGGGTTGAAGTGATTGGGACAAGGCTGGCGCAGCCTTTTCCAGCATCTTGCCCATGTTCATACCGAGACTCTCCGGCTCACGATTCCGCTTTCCGGGATCTCGCAATTCGTCCAGACGCTCGGAAGCTCGGTTTGTCTTTCCACTAAAGAACGACATCAGAGCCCACATGCCGAATGCCATCGCTCCAAAACAAGCGAACGGCAGAACGGATGTCATATCCATACTGAAGTTCATAATGCCTTCTCCTCACTAGACCTTAATGGCGATAATCTTCTTAATCACAATGGCCCCGAGGATTTGCAGGAATGCCGCAATCGCCAGCATATTCTTGCCAATCGGGTCACGGAATAGTGTCATCATGTATTCGGGGTTCATTTGATAAACCGCAATGAAAATTGCGATCGGCATGATCATCAGCACAACACCGCTGATGCGGCCTTCACCAGTCAGGGCCTGCACCGCCCCCAGAATTTTGAAGCGTTCACGAATGATATGGCCGATTTTGTCCAGGATTTCGGCCAGATCACCGCCCGCCTGTTTCTGGATGGCAACCGCGGTGACAAAGAATTTCAAGTCCATATTGGGAACTCGCTTGAGCATGTTTTTCAGCGCAAACTCCATCGGCGTTCCCAGGTTCTGTTCTTCGTACGCCATTCCGAATTCGGTTGAAATCGGAGCCGGCATTTCATCAATCACGACGTGCAAGCCCGATGACAGGCTGTGCCCGGAACGGAGCGCTCGGCCGATTAATTCCAACGCATCTGGAAGTTGCTTTGCAAACTTTCCGAGTCGCCGGCCGCGCCGCATCATGATCCAGCCCAATGGCAAACAGCCCATCAGCAGAAACGCCACCGGATACAGTGGTGCGGGCGAATGGACGATGACCGCGGCAACAAGTCCCACGCAACCCAAGCCACCAGACATGGCGAAAAACATATCTGCTTTGACCGGGGAATCAGCTTGTTCAAGCAGCAACGGCAAATTGCCGATCCGGCCGAAAAACTTCGCCATGGATTCGCTGAAACTGCTCATGCCGTCACGCATGACCGACGTCTGTGCCGCCTTCGCGGCTTCCGCGGCGGATTGCTTGTTGCCCGTCAAGACAAGCAGCCGGTCCTCTGCCCGGGTTGGCCGCAGATCCTTCATCACAAAGGCGACGGCGACCACGAGCGCAGTGACTCCCAGAAATACCAGGCCGGAAATCATCACGGGGTCCATAGCGAACACTTTCTACTGAATTCGAGATCACGCCGAAAACTGCGAGTT
>JAQGHT010000701.1 GCA_028291565.1 Planctomycetaceae bacterium
ATTACAAAGAAGATTCAGAGGACGAGGAATTCGACGTTCCTGTTCGCCGCGTGAAGAAGTATCGGGGCCGGTCCAACAGGCGGAAGTCTCAAAGCTCCGGCCCGCATCCGATCCTGCGCGTCACGGGAATCATCTGTGGGATCGTCGGCTTTATTTTTGCCGTGCTGTACTATATCGCCGCCGTCGTTTGGCTCTTTTTGCTGCTGACGATGATGTCCGTCCGAAACCTGAGCCCTCTCTTTCCGATGGTGGCCATCGGGATTGTTGTCTTTTCGATTTTTATTGGATTCGTGACATGGCGTGCGGCGCAACTCGCGTGTGGAATGAATTACGAAGGCGTGACGCAAGGTTGGAGTGAGCAGTCGAAGATTATCGCGGGGATTGTCGTCATCTGCGTGCCGTCGATTTGCATGGCGCTGCTGAGATATTTCAATCCCGAAATGTCGCTGATTTCTGTTGGCTGATACAATTAAGATCGGAACAGTAATTACAGTCAGTTTCGGGAGGGCGAGGTGTCCAATGCTTCGACGAATCGCGCTGATTGTGTTGATCTTCGTTCCGGCAGGCAATCTGGAGGCGCAGCCGGACCCGAAGCGAATTGCACAGTTGGTATCAGACTTACGCAGTCAGGATGTTGCTGACCGGGTCGGTAGTGCGCAAGAACTGGCGTTGATTGGTCCAGAGGCGCGTGCGGCAGTTCCGGCGTTGATCTCGGTGCTGAATGATTCCGATGAATGCACGATTCATTCGGGTCCTTTCAGTTTCCAACGTCGCAATGTGAAAGTCAGAGAAGCGGCCTTCGAAGCTTTAGCAACTATCGGCATGGATGCAGTTCCCGCATTGTCCGCCGCGATTTTGAATGATAACGATGCGGTCTGCGAAGCCGCCCTATGGAGCCTCGCCAAGATTGGTCCTAAAGCCCGCGTAACGCTCAGACACGTTGAGAAGGCGGCCGAACGCCATAACGTCAAGATCCGTCGCGCCGCGATTGAAGCGTTGGGTGCGATCGATCCCGTCGGCGATTTTTCGATCCCGATTCTCAGGACCTGCCTCACCTCTGACGACAACAACTGCGCCGAGGGAGCGGTCATTGCGATCGCAAAGTTTCGTGAGCATCCGCGAACCATTCCTATCTTATTGACCGCAATGACCAGCACGAATCCTGCTGTGCGTGGACGAGCTGCGATCGCATTGGGCGCGATCGGCCGCCAGCGTGAACAATGCATCCCCGCTCTGCTGGTTCGATTGCAGGACGATGGCAGCTACGAAGTGCCAGGAGGGTGTGTCTCCGCGGGAATGTGGGTCAAGCAGAATGCGATTGACTCACTCGTGCAATTTCAGGCCGCTTCTGATCAAGTGATCCCCGAAATTCTGAAAGACCTGCACGATCAAAGACCCTTGTTCGCTCGGGAAACACTCCATTCGATTCCCCTGTTCCAACCGACTCCGCCAGGAACAGCCGCAGCAGTTTTTCAGTATTTCGAACGCGTGAAAAAACTGCGTTTGAAGGAAATGAAACAGCCGAACTCAACTCCCGATTTCGGTCTCGAATTCGAGGCAATCAAGTGCCTGGCAAACTTGTCCAATCAAACACAGGAGTTCGTCCCTCGATTACGTGAAATGTTTGCTGGGACGGACAAAGTTTCCAAGCTCGAAGCCGCTGCTCTGCTGGCAGCCATTGATTCGAAATCAAATCCGAAAGCTTTGGAATATGCCATTTCACAAATCGAATGGTTGTCGATTGATCCCGCCGAGATTCTCGACTTCGCCGAAGCCAAAGAGCTTCGAAAACATCGGCTGGAGATTTATCCCGGAATCGAGCCGCATGTCGTCCAGGAGATGGTTCTATCGACCCTCTGTTCCAATCTCACGCTAGCCGAGAAAATGCTACCCAAGCTGCTGACCTGGTATGACGAGTTAGCCTTCGACATTTGGTTGAAAAGATCTGTGATTACCACTGCCTTTGCAAGACTCGGTCCGAAAGCAAAGGCGGCCGGCCCAAGTTTGATCGCTGACAATAACAATCCCGAAGTCATTCGCGCCGTTTTGGCCCTCGGGCCAGAGATGGTCCCGCTGTTGATCTTGGAATCCCGGAAGGACCCCTACGGCAGAAGTTGGACTACCCCCGAGTTGCTGAATTTGATCGCGGATTTTGGCGATCAAGCTCTTCCAGCAGTGCCTGTCTTGACCGACTTTCTCAAGTCGCGCACCTTGGTCGAGCGATTGGGCGCGGTTCAAGCTCTTGGAAAACTGCGCGGCCTGCCAGATCAAGTTGTCCTCGAGCTGATCTCGGCGTTGCGCGACAAACGTTGCGCCGTTCGTGCGGCCGCAGCGCATCAACTTGGCGGATTTCCCTCTCAAGCGGACCTGATCATTCCACAACTCCTGCAGTCCCTTCAAGACGACTACGGGGATGTTCGCGCCGCAGCCATCGCATCGCTCAGTCAACTGCGAATCAAGCGACCTGAAGTCCGCGCGGGATTGGAGCGACGGCAGCAGGATTCGAATCCTGCAATTCGCCTGCTGGCTGACGAGGCTTTGAATCTCCTGGAGTCTGTGGTTGATTAAGGGCCCCAAGGTGGCACTCTACGCCGTTAACCCTTTTGCAACGTCAGCGGAAAAAGAAGTTTTAGCCAAAGATTCACACAGATGAAACACAGATTTCCATACAAGATCTCGGTGAAGTAGGATGGACATTCCTGTCCGTCACACGCTCCGTCCCGCTAACCAACTTCCGATGTAGAACGATCAATCTGGAATGACTGCAGCATTGCTGGGGGACGTCAAATGGTTCAAATCAAATCCATTCTCCTACTCAACTCGGTTCCCTACGTATTGAAAAAATCTGTGTTTCATCTGTGTGGATCTGTGGCTAAATCCGCATTTTGTCGGTCATTGAAATGGGTTAGGACCGGCGAATTAATTACTGTCAGGTAGTTTAATTGTCATAGTGCAGTCGCTATTTATCGCAAATTAACCACGGATTACACGGATTACACAGATAGAACATTTGAAATCCCTGGCGAACGTGCAT
>JAQGHT010000720.1 GCA_028291565.1 Planctomycetaceae bacterium
CAAAATGTCAAAGTCACTCATCCTCAATTGCGGGCTACGCAGGAAGGACTGAATTGCGACCTGCTGACACTCGCACTGTCCTCCGAAGAGTCTCGTCAACAGCTGAATCAGTCTCAGGAAAACTCGAAGATCGAGTTGACTTCGAACGAGGATCCGGAGACTGCAGATCAAGTCCGCGCTCCCAAGGTGACGACTGCGGACTCTTCCAAACAGAGGACCTTTGAGAATTGGCTGCCAGAACATCTGGAGCTGGAAAAATTGCTGGCTGACGGTGCCGGAAAACGCCGCGTGGAAATCTTTTCTCCACATCGTGATTTGCATGGAAATACCGGGCAGATCGAATACGACCTCACCAAACGGGTCGTGTTTCTCCGCGATTCCACTTCGGTCGACATTATGCAGGGGCCGCACGAATTGCACGCGCCGGAGTTGATGCTGAAGTTCGCGGAAAATAATAAGGACGTGATCCTGGCTATCGCGCGAGGTGTGGGAAATGCGATCAGTCATTTGAAAGACGGACGCGTTTTTCATGCCAACTGGCAGAAACAGCTGATCAAATCTGCGGATGCCCGGACAGGGCTCGATCTTGTGGAATTACAGGGTCAGGCGACGATGGGACTCGATTCGGACTACGAACTCTCGGGGGATGCGGTAAGACTTTGGGTGACACCAATCGCCACTGCAGAGAAGCCGGCCGGAAAGCCTGAGGCCCAGGCACCCATGCCGAAATTTGAACGAATCGCTGGTGTCGGGCAGGTCGTACTGAAGAGTCCGCAAGCCACTTCACACAACGAATGGCTCGATGTTCGTTTTCAGACGGCAACATTGCCGCCGCCTGTCCCGGGAGAAGCGAAGCCGCTATTTGGATTGGATCCCGCCGAACGGCAATCGACAAAACCACGTCGGGGTGAAAAGCAACGTACCGTGGCGACTCCCCGTCCGCCGATGGATTTGACGTCGCAACGGCTTTCCGCGACGGTATTTCGCGATCGAGTCGACACCGCAAGACTAGTGCTGGGAGACCTGATTGCCGAGGGGAATGTCGATGTCACACAATCGATGTCAGCCGATCCGACGCAGCCACCAGTGAATATGACGGGACAGCATCTGATAGTCCGAAACATCTCTGCGACACAACAACTCTTGAAGTTGCAAGGCAGTCCGGCCACACCTGCGGCGCGGCCGATCCCCGCGCGAATCCGATCGGGAGATTCTCGAGTCGAAGGACCTGTGATCGACCTGGACCGTGAGAAAAACACGCTGAACGTGACGGGAGCGGGGTTGCTGGAATATCCAGTCAAAACGTCATTGGAAGGTCAGCCTCTCGATCGGCCTCAATTGCTGCACGTGCAATGGGTCGAAGCGTTGAAATTCAACGGCGAGACTGCCGATTTCTTCGAAAAAGTCGAGGCGTCACTTGATCAGACCAAGATGAGTTGTAACGCCATGCATGTGACATTGGCCAAGCCGCTTCGATTTGATGGTCCCGACCTTCGGAATATGAAGGCGGACAATGTGCAACTGGCTCGCATTTTTTGCGAGAATCGTGTCGAAGTTGTGACTTGTGAATACAAACAAAATGTCGTCGTCAGTCGCGGGTCGGGGCGGTTGGGGCAATTCGTAATCGATAATATTTCTGGAAAAACTGAAGCCCTGGGGCCCGGCTATTTCATGCGCTGGTCCCTGGCCGAGGATCGCCCGGATGCGCGCCCCGGCACGAACCGCGCACAGAAGAAAGCTCCCCAACGTCCCGCGCCGCTCGGATGGACCTACTCGCGGATTGACTTTCAAGGACATATGAAAGGAAATATTCAGGAGCGGACGGCCACATTTGAAGACCATGTCGAAATGATCTATGGTCCCGTGCCGCATGCCACAGATCGTATCGATGCGGATAATCTCCCTGAGGGAGGCGCAGCGATGACATGCGACTCGTTGAAAGTCAGTCAATTTGCCGAAACCGAATCTGAACCACCTCATCTAAGGTTCTCCGCGGAGCGAAATACCAAGCTGGATATGCTGTGGGAAGGCAAGCCGCTCTATGGCATGGCGGACGAGGTGAAATACGACGAGTCAAAAGACACGTACCTGCTACGTTCGAATGGGGACCGAAAAGTGGTGATCAGCAAGGAACCGACAGCGGATAATCTCGACGCGAATATCCGCTGCGCCCGTGTGCAGATCTGCCCCAGCTTGAAAAGTTTGAAGATTGACAAGGCGACTAATATCGGCGTGCAACAGTAATTCCCCTCAGGCACAAATCTCCAGGCTCAACAGAATGGATTGAGGACTCACATTCTCGTTAACATTTTCAGCGGCTTCCAGCGGCCTTGAGTCGTCAACGCACAGAAAACCACCCGCATTGAATGGACACCCCGATGAAAACGCCCCTCATAACAACGCTCGTGGCAATCAGTTTCCTGGCGCTATTCAACGGTTTGACACTCACTGCCGCCGCGGCGCCGCGGCGTCCGAATGTCTTGTTTATCCTGTGCGATGACCTGCGCTGGGACGCTTTGGGTTGTACCGGCAGCCCCCATGTGAAGACACCGCACATTGATCGCCTGGCCCGGGAAGGCGTCCTGTTTCAAAATGCGTTCTGCACGACATCGCTCTGTTCCCCCAGCCGCGCTTCAATCCTGAGTGGACTGTATGCCCATGCCCATCATGTCACAAACAACTTCACTGAATTTCCCAAGGACTTGAATAGTTTCCCACGCTCCCTGCAGGCTGCGGGTTATGAGACGGCCTACATCGGCAAATGGCACATGGGAGAGGAGAACGACCAGAAGCGGCCGGGATTCGACTACTTCGTCACTCACAAGGGGCAGGGAAAGTATTTTGATACGGAATTCAATCTGAACGACCAGGAGAAAAAAGTCCTACCCGGCTACTACACCCATGTCGTCACGAAATTGGCGTCCGACTGGTTGAAACGCCCGCATCAGAAGCCGTGGCTGATGATGCTGGGGCACAAGGCCCCGCACAGCTTTTATTTCCCGGAACCGAAGTATCAACACGCGTTTGACGCAGTCGAGATCAAATACCCTCAGTCGGCATTTGAACTGGATGACAAACCTGCCTGGATCAGGCAACGGCTCCCCACCTGGCATGGAATTTACGGTCCGTTGTTTGAGTGGCGGAAAACGTTCCCCGACGCCAGACCGGAAGCTGTCAAAGATTTCGCCGCCATGACCCGGGCGTACTGGGGAACGATCCTGTCCGTCGACGACAGCGTCGGACAGCTTTATGAGCAGCTGAAAGCCGCAGGGCAACTTGAGCAAACCATCATCGTTTTCATGGGTGATAACGGGCTGTTGAATGGCGAACATGGCATGGTCGACAAGCGGACCATGCACGAGCCCAGCATTCGCATTCCCCTGATCGTCCGCTCACAGGAATTGACTTCTGATCAGAAACCGAAAAAGATTCCACAACTGGTGTTAACAGAAGATATTGCGCCCAGCATCCTGGAGCTTTGCGGTGCACCGCCTCTGAAAAACATTCACGGGCAGTCCTGGAAGAAACTGGTTCAAATTGGCGACCCGGCTTGGAGAACGTCCTTTTTTTATCATTACAATTACGAAAAGCAGTTTCCTTACACTCCGAATGTACGCGGCGTGCGAACCGAGGATTGGAAGTACATTCACTATCCGCACGGAGACGGTCAACCCGATCGGCACATGGCGGAACTTTATTATTTGAAACGGGATCCCGAGGAACGACATAACCTCATTAATAGCTCAGACCAAGTGGCGAAACTGATCGAACTCAAACAGGAACTGTCCAGGTTGATGTCGGAAGTCGGACTGGCGGATGACAAGATGCCTTTGGATGCGGGTATCAAACCACAGCTGCCCGACCAGAAGATTCGCTAAGTTCTCGGGGGGAGTTTGCCTGAGAACGTCTAGCTCGCAAATCGCCAAAACGGCCATTTATTACAACTTCGTTACATAATAGACCTCGGTGGGATTTGCCGAAAATGGATTCTCGTGCACAGGGTCCTGAAAATCGGGGTAAGACAATCTGTCGCGGGCCGGCGGATAACAGCTGTCTATGCCGAATGGCAGACCGTAAATGCTGCCTCTGTACAGTCTCAAGCGGAGTGGCTCAATGCGATAATTCAGAGATGATGGTTGATAGGCTATAGTTTCGATATTGAATACATGTTTTCACCGCAACTGGTGAGTTTCATGAATTCCAGCGCTGCGACTTTTCGCCTGCACCAGCATGCCAGTGTTCGCGTTCCATTGAGGTGCCTGACAGATGATTTCAAAGCCCCAAGCCCCGCCACCGAGTATGATTCTGGATACGAACACATCTCGGACATTTCAAACACCCGAAAAGCGCAACGGCCATTCCCCTACTACCGTGGAATTGAAACCCAACGTGGACGCACCCACCGTCAAGCGAAGTCGCTGGGGTTGGCTGATCACACTTGGATTCCTGGCTGGCGCAGGCGCAGCAGGTTGGTACTATCAAGCCGCATGGCTGCCCCGAGTCATGGGAATGCTTTCGAGTGGAGGCCCCCCCGCAAAACCTCCCGCAAGGCCGATTCCGGTCGTCACGGCGGTCGTCAAAAAGCGGAATATGGACCTGTTTCTGAATGGACTGGGAACGGTCACGGCGTTGAAGACCGTAACGATGCGCAGCCGGGTCGAGGGCGAGCTGATCAACATCGCCTTTGCCGAAGGCCAGATGGTGCACGAAGGGCAATTGATCGCCGAGATTGACACTCGGCCTTTTATGGTGCAACGGGATCAGGCTGCGGGACAACTGGCGCGGGATAAAGCCACGTTAGACATCGCCAACCTCAATCTGAACCGGCTTAATAAATTGTTGGCCTCAAAGGCCGTCAATCAACAGATGGTGGACGAACAGGTTGCTCTCGTCAAGCAAACGGAAGGCATGATCAAATCGGATGATGCCATGATTGCCAGTGCGGAATTGCAATTGACCTATTGCAAAATCGTGGCCCCTGTCACAGGACGAATCGGTCTACGGCTGGTTGATGTCGGCAACTATGTCCGCGCCAACGACCCCAACGGCCTGGCGGTCATCACACAATTAGAGCCAATCGCCCTGGTATTCACGATTCCTCAAGACGATATTCCACGTGTTCAGAAACGAATGCGTGAGGGGCACGTCCTGACAGTAGACGCCTATGATCGCGATTTCCAGTTCAAAATCGCAACGGGAGTTCTCAAAGCGATCGACAACCAAGTTGACCCTACTACCGGCACCTTGAAATTGAAGGCGCAATTCGACAAGAACGACAACGTTTTATTCCCGAATCAGTTTGTCAACACGCGACTCCTGGTGGATACGAGGCGTAATGCGGTGGTTGTTCCGTCCGCGGCCGTGCAGCGTGGGCCGAGTTCCACTTTTGTTTATCTGGTGAAGCCGGACGAAACCGTCGATCTGCAGAATGTCGTGATTGGTCCCACCGAAGGCGCCGAAACTTGCATCGAATCCGGTTTATCTCCCGGCGATATTGTTGTCACAGACGGCATCGACAAATTGCAACCCAAATCCAAAATCACCACTCGCGAAAAGAAGGCCGGTGAAGGTAAAGGTGAAAAGGAAAAAGGAAAGGGTGAATCGAGTCCGAGTGATACGGCTCCGAGCAACCCAGCCGGGGCGCAACGTGGAAAGAAGCCGGCCGCGGAACAGCTGGATCAGATAACGCCCGATTCCATTCAAGCGGCTAAAGCAGACGAACCCGGTAAGCCAGAGACGCCAGCGACCCCCAATTCAGAGAAAGGCAAACCAGACGCGCCGAAGTCAGGCGGTTCGACGGAGCGGTCGAAGGAAACGCCATGAGGGGTATTTCAACCGAACTCATGAGAATTCCGATCCTGCGAAGTCGCTTGTTCAAAGCTGCACGAAGTCGGCGACCG
>JAQGHT010000724.1 GCA_028291565.1 Planctomycetaceae bacterium
TCCATTGGGATTCTCAATAATATAGGCCGGGCTGGTCACGTCCCAAGCGGTATAGCCGCGAGCTTCGAAGGTGTTACGGATGCCACCCGAGGGAAAACTCGACGCATCCGGCTCACCTTGAATCAACTGCTTGCCCGTAAATTCGGAAACAGCACCACCTTGGCCATCGGGTTCCAAGAAGCTGTCGTGCTTTTCGGCTGTCAAACCGGTCAACGGGTGGAAGAGGTGTGCGTAGTGCGTTGCACCCTTCTCAAGAGCCCACGCTTTCATCGCGGAAGCGACAGCATCTGCCACCGACGAATCCAATTTATCGCCCCGATCAATCGTCCGCTTCAACGAACGAAAGACGTTTTTCGGCAATCGCTCCTGCATGACCTTCAAGCTGAAGACATTGGCTCCAAACAACTCGTTGGCAGGTGTTTCCGAGAAGTTCAGCGGTGCTGAAATGGGTTTGTAATTGGTGACCGCCTGAATTGCCTGCTGCCGCGCCTTACTGCCGCTCATTGGTGGTGTCCATTCATAAAATGTTGTCGTCGGATGGCCCAAAGTGCGCACGATGGTGCCACCTCAGCCTATTGCAATCCTTGCGCCAAATACAATCTTCAAGACTATCAAATGCTTTACAACCTGTTTTTTCGCAATGACTTAAGTCAGGACATCGATAAACGACCTCAAACTTGCATCAAACATCACCTGCCCAAAAAACAGGCAAGACGCCTGCATTTCATGCACAGGGAATGATATCGACAAATTGAACCTCTTCTGGAAACCCCCGCCGCCTGGCAGCGCCTGGCGGGTCCACGGCGATCGCACAACTCATTTTCCAAGGCAGCCCAATTGAGGCAGGCCTGCAAAAAATGTGTGGCACAATTCCAACGAAGGGTGGCGGAAGATCCGCGAAAATTCGGTCGAAAATTCCCAGAAACAATCTCGCTCGTCGAATTTCAAATCTCGAGAATCGTGCGGCCGCTCAGACAATACAATCCTGTGGCAACCGACTTCGAGTTGTGAACTGTTTCAGGCGTCAGGTTGAATCGCGTACCTCCCCGAATTACCAGAAAATTAAGACCGCGGCTCGTCGGGAAATGAAACATCGGAATAAGATCTGTGGCTGGGTGGCGCTGCCCCATGCACGATTCCGATAACGCACAGAATGAAGAGAGTCGTTTCAAATGTCAACGCTAAGGGTCACTTCAACAGCAGAGTACCTGCATCCTTGCCATATTGCTTATCAGGCGTGAATGGAAACAGATATCGAGACGTGCCGGAAAGACGGATCCGGGCCAATCGCACCGAGACCGGTTCCTGATCCGTTGAACAGCCAGCTTTCCACGGTGATTTCGAGGAAAACGACTCCCGTCCAGGACACTGAGCCTCTTTCTGTCCGTCCACAAACAGCAGCAGTTGCTCCCCGATTTTCACAGCGGCGACATGATGCCAGGCGCCGTCGTTGATTTTCGTTTTACCGGTCTCGGGCTCCCAGGTGAAATCCGCATTGCTCACAATGGCGACGAAGCCATCCTGCAGTGAAACGACAATACTGGACTCACCATCAGGAAGGTGACGTTTGGACACAACCGGGCCCGTTGTGGCCGTTGTCGAGATCCAAAACTCGATCGAAAACAGATTACCAGGATTCAGGTCCACCGGCGCGATGGTGACTCCCGCCGCGTCTCCCGTTGTCTCTGTGATCTTGGCCCCCCCGAGCACACGATCCATTTTTTGCTGTAAAGCGGTCTTTTCCAGTCCCTGGGCACCGCCCTGAGCCAAAATGTAGGACTTGATGGCGTGATCACGAATGAGTGAACGGATTGGTTCCTTTTCTTTCTCCGCGGCATCCCACCAGTCATCTCCCAGTTTCGCAATATCTTTACTTTCGGGTGGCGGAGACGCTTCGTTCAAACCCATTTCCCGTTGAGCCAACGTACTCCAAACCGGATCTACCCCCAAGGCCAGCAACGGCAACCCGTCGCCCCAATTGTTCTTATGGAAACACAGAAATCGCCCCCAGGCCAGACACGCCGCAGGATCGGTGGCATTCGACTGTAGTTTTTCACGGGCCGATTTGGCGGCCTCGAAGGCGTCCTTTAACGCCGCAACCCGCTTACTTTCCGCAGCCACCTGATCCTTCAGAGCGGCGAATAATGGCTTGCGCACGGCGGCCGTGGCAGCCTGCATCACGCGTGATGCGATGTCGTAGTCATTCAATCGGACCGCTTCTGCCGTGAGGACGAAATACATCCTGGTCAATTCGCGTGTGTCGTCAAACGTCTTGGCATAGGGGGACGCCAATTTTGCCGTCCGTTCCCACAGCGGCAACGGATTCATGTTGTAGAGATTTCCCAGGAGATTGATCGCATCCCAGGACAATCCCAACTGGCCTGCCTCAGCCGCCAGATCCGCCGCTTCGGACAGCATCACATAACATTCGGCCGACTCATTACCAACCTCTTGCCCCTTCGAAAACAGATTTCTTGCCAGGTTGATTTTGACATCCTGCTTCTTCAACTGAGCGTATTCCGTCTTAAATAACTCCCGGATCGCCTTCTTCGCGACGTTCATGGCGTCCTGATCGGGAATCGGTTTCTTTTCCACCAGCGAACCCACCGGAGAGTCAAAAAACGTCGCAGACTTGGCAACGCCCGGCGCTACCTGTGAATCGCCGGTTTCCAATTTGATTCCAAAAATCTGCCACTCGACAACACCACCGACAATCCCCAATTCGTCGGTTTTGGACAATGCGTAAGTCGGATGCACCGCCAATGTTGTCGAATCACCCTTCCAGTCCGTGGCTTTCCGGCCATTGACTTCGACACGCACGCTGTCTGGCGTGACCCTGTAAACAAATGTATTCAAGCCAGGCTTGAGCATCCGGGCAAACGTCGTTGATTCATTGGCGTCACCTGGTTTTCCGTTGATCGTCCCCAGCCCATTTGATCGACCAGTCCAGCCATTAATCGTGGCCATGACTTGCCCTTTACCGACGGGCAGGATTGCCGAAAGTCCAAATCCCGCGTCCTGCTTCCGTTCGGCGATCAGGGTCAGCACGTAACTCGCAGGAACTTTACCCGGAATGCGGATCCGGTCGCGGACGCCGTTCGGCGCCAGAAGAACGTCGTCTTCGATCTTCCATTTTCCCTGGACGGTATCGCGCGCCAGATCCATCTTCTTGATCAGATTCTCCGCGTTCGTGATGATTGGCATTTTGAAACCGGCCGGCTGAAAGGCGGGCGGTTCACCCGCTCTGGAATTCGCCACGACCTTCGATTGTGGTTTGGGAACGAGTGTGACGCTCTCAATTCGCCATTCCACTCCGAACACGGCCAGACCGATTTCACCGGCACGCGGCACGAGATATTGCGGATTAATCGTGAACAACGAGGAATCACCCGTCCATTCCAGAACTTTCCGGCCATTCACTTCAATCAAAATCTGATTTGGCTGTACATGGTAGACATAGTTATTGACCCCTTGACGCGTGAACGAACCGATCGTCATGGTTTCATTGACATCGCCCTCTTTGTTGTCAATGAGCTCCAAGCCACTCGTTTCGCGATTCCAGCCGTCTATTGTCGCGAGCACCATGCTTTTGCCCACTGGCAAATAAGTCAGCAATCCAAAGCCCGATTCAGCGCGGCGTTCGGCGACGACCGTCAACGTGTACGCTGCCGGGACCTTACCTGGAATCTGCAGCCGATCACGATAACCGGCTGGCGAAACCAGTACACCATCTTCGATCTTCCAGGCGCCTTGGACGACATCTCGCTTCAAATCGAGCTTGGAAATCAAATTGTCTTTCGGCGGCGGCTTGGGAGTTTTCCGGTTCGGATCCGCTTTCGCCGGGTCTAGACCTCCCTCCTCAGGGTCATCTTTATCCAGGAGAGTCGGCCAGGCTGGTTTATCCCCGGTCGCCAGGGGCCGAGCTTGAAAGTCCTTTCTGGGACGCCTGGGACTTTTTTCTGTGCCGTCGGAATTGCGGTCGGCGGACGCTGTCCTGGACGAGTTCTTTTCGTCACCTGGCACTGACCCGTTGCGCGCGACCTTGCCCTGAGGGTCGCCAGGTTTCCCACCGAGATTGACGGCAGCCAGGACAATCAACACGCCGACCACGCCACCAGCAACGACTGCCGGAAGCAGCCAATTGGACGATTTCGGACGATTCGCCAGCTGAATCTGCAAGCCTGCGATTTCCGTGATGACATTTGCGGATGCGTCATCGGACGATTCGGAAGCATCACTTTCCGCGGCGGCTCTTTCCGCGGCGAATTGCTGCTCCAATTTCGCATCATACTTCGCCTTGGAAGTCGGCTTCATCAGACACAGCCTGGCGCGGGAGACTTCACCCAGCAACCGTCGAGCCTGTTCGGCGTGATCGCCCGCCTGATAGCGACGCAGAAATGACATTTGCCGATCGGCGGCCCCTTCGATCACCTGGGGGTCGTCTTCATATAATGGGATCGCCAACAATCGATAGTGATGTGCCGGCTGGTCCTCTTTTGGAATCCCCAACCACTTGTGATAGGGATCAAACTCATTGGCCATGACATTCCTCGACCCCAAGCCGATTTCTAAGCAAAGACATTGGACTCACCGATTTATGCTGTTCGCGACCACGAATGTGTTTTTCAATACTGATCCCTGCGATCAAACGACTCAGCCTTGAACGTGAGCGGTATCATCTCGGCAATTGTTCGTACGCCGCATCTAAGTCGAGAGTGCGTCAGCCACTCGGCTCACCAAGAGTCGCACTCTCGATCACGCATTCTCTTGGTGAATCCGCTATCGTACGATACTCATGGATCAGGCGTCTTGTCTAGTTCCTGATTTGAACTGACAACTGCGGAGCGATTGCTCACGTTACTCAGCCGTATCCAATAGAGATCTCATTCATGACCACATGAAGGTGAAATGGATCGCGGTATCATTTCAGATCCCATAATTCTGCCGCACATCATTCTGCCTTTCCCTCCCCAGCATCCTGCCAACACAGCATCCTGCCAAACTTCAGTTGGAATGCTTCACGTCCTGAGTATCGGCGTCCTGCTGACTTGGAGCGTCCTGACAGGCCCCTGACCGCAGAGGACAATCTTCCTCGGTTCCGGTCCCAAACTGACCTCGCGAGTGCTGGATGCCAGTCCGTTCCGGCTGATATTGCGACAAGTTGACAATCGGCACACCTTGGCGTGGTCCACTGCAAGTTGATAAGATCTCTGTGTAAGGTCCTGATACGGCTCGCACGGTTTCGCCTTGTTGGTTGCGGTTTATCGCGAGAGCAGCAATGAGCCTCATTCGTTGCGGAATTCGTAAAAACCCAGGCGTTTCAAGACACACGTCCGAAGTCTTACGACTTCAGCGACGAGGACGGCGCGACGTCAAACCTTCCTGAAATCTGATAGAAAGATCGAGACATGTGGACGCGGCCACCGCCACCAGGTTTTCAAGGCCTGCGTGATGATTTGCCGCTGACGCAGTGCCATCAAACATTGCCCCACTGGCGGCAGTCGGGTGCCACCTATTTCGTCACGTATCACCTGTTTGATTCTCTGCCACAACCCAAACTGCGAGAACTCGAAGCGCTCAAGGGCGACTGGGAACGAAAGCACCCCGAGCCACGTGGTAAAGATGCCTGGGATGATCTGGCACGAGAAGCCATGCGCCGCGCCGATGCCTGGCTCGATCAGGGAATCGGTGGCTGCCAGCTCAAATCGCCCGAAATTTCGCAACTGATCGCGGACGCCATGCACCGCTCTGATGGCTCCCGGTGTGAGCTTGGCTGCTATATCATCATGCCAAACCACGTGCATGTCGTGCTGCGGCCTCTGGCACCAGAATCAGATCCTCTGGAGATGATCCTGAAACACTGGAAGGCGAGTTCGCTTCGCAGTATCGAAGAGAAATTGAAAACAGCGAAATCCAAGCCCTCGGAGATGATGTGGCATCGAGAAAGTTTCGACCACATTGTGCGCGACGCCGAGCAACTGTGGCGGATCCTGCAACACATCGGTTCCAACCCCAAAATGGCAGGACTTCCAGAGGGTGCAAGCCAGTCCTGGGTGTCTCCAGCCTGGATTGACGCCGGCTGGCGGTTTGAGATTGGCGAGCGTGGAGTGTAAACCCTGTGGTTTCAACACAGTTCCCCAAGGCCAACAATGTTCTACAGGCCTGACGGGAACGACCTTCACTTCCGTTCGCTTTTGCCGGTCGCTTTTACTTGCTTTCGCTCGCGGTATTTGATTTTTCGGTCACCGGCTTTTCTCGCTTGCGATCATCCGAACGCTGTTCGCCACCGCGTTTGCCACGGTCGCCGCGCCCCCCAGGAGGCCGACCTTTCTCCCAGAATTCCCGCATTCCCGCTGCTTTTTTCTTCCAGATTTCACGTTGTGATTCGGTTAAAATGGCCTTCATTTCCTGATCCATTTCGTCGAACACGGCCACGTACATCGGCGCCACTTGCTGTCGAATCTTTTCCAGAGCAGCATGGTGTCGGCTAATCACATTCTGAACTTCGGGAAATTGCGCATCGGTCAGATTCAAACTGGTTTTCAGCCGTTCGCTAATTGACTCCCGACTGGGAGGCTTCTTGATGATCTCTTCCAGTTTCTCCTGTTGCCAATTTTGAGTCCAGACAGAACCCAAACTGAACCCCGCTACACTGCCTGCGCAAAAGATCAAAACCAGCAGGAATAGTCGCGTCCAGAGGGAGCGAAAGACACGCCTCCACCGAGACATACGTGGAGGTGTCGCAATGGGCGGTGGCGCGTCCATAGTACAAGCCGTCTCGTTGGTGGAAACAAATTCGGTAGTCAAAATAGACCTGCGGAGTCGCCGGAGCGATCTGTGATACCACGCACGGTGAAAAATGAGACGTTTGATCGCGGGGATAAGTATGGAAAAAGACTCATCCGTAGCCGCGAACAGGATAATTTTTGAATTGAGACTACTGCATCAATGCGACCATCGGGTGCCAGGTTTCCCAGGACGTCATCCAGACTTGACTCCACCAGGAAGCCGCCATCCACAAACAGCCGGCGGCTACCAGACTGGATACGCCCGCCCCGATCCACTCGGCCAGATCATCATCCGATAGAGCCGACACCATCGGCGTCGCGGACCTCGCAGGTAAGGCCCGCAAAACGCGGCCGACCACGTCCAGCGAAGGGGCTTGCTCGCAACGCGCAGCGGCAAACAGGCGTTGCAAATCTGAGTCGAAATTCATGTCACCCTCC
>JAQGHT010000731.1 GCA_028291565.1 Planctomycetaceae bacterium
CGCATTTGCGAAACTTGGCGTCAGCAGTCAGTCCAAGTCCCACATACATCACGAATAAGATACGACGCTGTACGGGCTTAAGTCCGTCCCGCACGTCGGGCAATGCCCGCGCCTGAATCACAGAGAGGGCGTAATTCAAATATCTGCGCCGTGATTCCGGGCTGATATTGACGTAGCCGACCTGGTCCGTCCCATCAGGAAGGCTTGATCCCGTGGACTCCAACTCTTTCTCTGGATCGGCCAAAATTCACACTCCCCCAAATCAACCGGATGCAATCAATTGAACTGTGTTGTATGCCCTCAGATTCGGCAAGGAAAGGATCGAACACACAGAATTCTCTAACAGCAGGTCGCAACTTGACGTTTCGCGCCAGCATGATGGACCGCCGGACAGATCAAATCAAGATTCAAACGAACGTTTGAACGAAACGAACGTACCTCGAGCCGAGTTCGCGTGGCCACATCAAGAGTGATGCGTCTCGATCACGACAACGAACAGCATCGTTGCCGCTGGAATGTGCACTTTTGCGTCAGTCGAGTCAAATTCTTGGATTTCTGCGTAGATTGGGTGGAGTTTTACAGACAGGAAAACTCTTTCGAATAGCCTGATTTTAACGAAGATAGAAACTAGACAGCGTGTCGCAAACCCTTATGTAGTTGAGTATTCGAGAAATCAGGCAGATCCGAAACAGGCGTCACGAAATGATTGATTCCAACGTTCGTTACAAGCCGAATTCTGTATTGACTCATGGTCGGCGCTGAGCCTTCCCGAAGTCATCACTGAGAGAACCCACTTTCCGGTTTAGCAACGGATAATGCTCCGGCTGAGTGACGTCCAAGGAGGGGTCCATGCCTCGTAAACTGCTGCGTGTCGCATTGGTTGCCGCGATCGTACCCGCGCTGGCGCCTGAATCTTGTTCGGCCCAGACGATCCAGGCCGGTTCGACGGTACGTGCCGCCGCCGCTCAACCCAATAAAAAAGGAGTGAGCGCCTGGCTGCAAAAGCTGCGAGGTGAAAAGCCAGCCCCGAACACCATTAAAACGGTGAAATTCGACGGCGACAATCCATTCGAAGATTCGAATATGAAAGTCGACACTCCGTTCGATTTGGAAGGGAATGACGATCTTCGCCTTTTGAAGAGTAAGCAGCCGACTCGTCGGCGGCCCTCTGCTAATGCCGTGCAGGAATTTGAACCTGCAGCGGAACAGCAGCAGGCGACCACCCCACGGACGGCGTCTCGGACAGCCGCTCGCAAACCGGCATTAGAAACGCCGCTTGTCGAGCAACCAGCCGCACGAGTGCCCGCCGCGGAGCTGCCCCAGGCGGAAGCTGTGGCGACTCCTGTCGAAGAAGAAGTTCCTGCCGCGGCCGCGTCTGCTGAAACGCAGACTGATAATCCATTCCCTAACGATCCTCCGCCGCGACGACGTGGACGACGGACAGTTGCTCCTTTGGCTGATCTGGAGATTCCCGATCCACCAGTTCGTTCGACTCAGGCGTCGAATGATTTTGCGACACCCGTAGAAGCGGTAGAAGAAACTCCCGAAGCGTTCCCCATTGAGACTGCCGCTCCGCCAGCGGATGTCAATGCGGGGTATCGGGCCACAGAAGGAACGACACCACGTTATCGCCGAACGAATATGCAGAATTCGGGGCCGGTTGAAGTTCCGCCTGCTCCGGTCGCCGCTGATGCCCCGGATGAGACCGGAAGTGAAATCAATATTAATCGACCACTGCCGACGCAACCGGTAAACAAGGCGATGACGGGAATGCGCGGTGGCCCGGCCGTTGTGAATGGCCCGCAAAGTGGCTTGCCCGTCTACGGTCAACCGAACGGTCCGATTGCTGTTTACAGCGGACCGGCTGGTTATGCCCGTCTCGATTCGGCGTTGTATCCTTCGCCACGGCAGGATATTCCGCCCTATGTCGGCTCGACCATGATTACAAATCCCGCGTTTGATCCACACGAAATGCTGTATGCTCACCGGTATCGCGGACTCTATGGCCCGTTCTACCACAAGACATATCGCAGCTGGGTCATGACGCCGTTTGGTATCTGTAAGAGTGAAAAGAGAGTGCTCGTCGGGACAGAAGTTCGAGTCAACTACAGATCGAGCATCAGTCCATTCGCTCTATTCTTTCCGCCCGTCACGCGATAAGCGTGAGAAGAATTGAAGCATCGAAGAGTCTAAGAATCTCAGTCTCAAAATCGAACGATGCGATTGTTGACCTGAGACAAGCTTGAAGCAGGCCTGAAGACTTGAACTTCAATTCCATTGTCGACGCGGGTCGTCCGCACACTGATCACCATTGACAAACAATGTTCTGTAGCGCGCCAACGCTGAGAATTCCGATCATCTTAACGGCTTGATCAGGGAATTTACTGATTCTCGCGGAAGACTCAAAGTGAAGCCGCTCTAGTAACACAAGTTCAGATTTTTAGACCCTGAGATTCTTGAGTTCTGAGACTCTTGGATTCTTAGCCTCCCAATCCTCTGCCTGGATGAAGAATATGTTGACTCAACACGGAATGCTGCGGCACTGCGTTGCCGGATTGGCGTGCCTGATAACGACGGCGGCAGTGGCACAAGAGCGAACCGCTGATTACACAGGCCAGGCAAACCCGAACGCGGGCCAGGTTCGCCCGGTGATTCACTGGGGCAACGGGGGCTACGTTCAGAACAACTATTACAATCCCTGGGCGAATTACGCGCCTGGATACAATACTTACCCCATCGCCCGTGATCCCAACCGGGGTTATGTGGCCTATAGCCACACCGGCGGCCACTGCTGTTCCTGGATGTCGGGCTGGTCGAATTGCAAAAATAATTCCGCCGCATGCCGGGCCGAGTTCGGTCAACGATTCCGCTGCAGCATGTCGTTCCTGAAGCCACTGACTTATTGGGATGTTGGCTCGCAGTGTGACATCATTGCGGTCAATCCAGGTTATGCGAATCCCGCGGATCTGGGACCGGCCTATGCGGCCCAAGGTTTTGGTGGTCCAGTGACCGTTCCTTTGGCTCCGAACGTGCGGTCGCAATACAATTACGGTTGGGGCATTCCCTCATCACGTTTGACGCCGATCATGTACCCAGCTGCCCGCTAAGCACCAGGGCTGACAAAGAACCAGGTGAGCGGTGGGTGTCGACCACCTTGTCCTGCGGTATTTTTGCCCAGGTTCGGTGTTTCAATTGCAGTCGGCCGCTCACTTAGCTCCGCATGAGATGGCGGCCTCTAAGATTGCGCCGGTCCTGAAAGTATAAACTATTCGTGAAGCGCGCTGACAGAGACGGCGTCGCCGGAATGTGGTGGCTCCCGAAAGCCTGGAGAATTGCTTCGCTCAACCGGCCCACGCTGCCAGATTGTCTGGACGATATTGGCCCACAGGGATTGGAACCATGAAACTGACGTTGTCTTGCCTCCAAAAAAACGTCTCCGCGGCAGCTGCGTGCTGGGTCTTGGCGTTACCAGTTTACTGCCACGCAGCCGACCGAGTGAATCAAGCTCCACGGGTTGCTCCGCTGGGTATGCCAGTGCAACAAGTCAATTACAATAACAATTCTGGAAATGGAAACTGTCCGAATGGTAACTGCTACGGCAATACCAGCAACTGGGGCGGGTGGAACAATAACGGTTGGGCTACTCGCGGCTGGGGTGGGAACTGTCACTCGGGACACTGTTGGGGGGGCGGCTGCTTCGGCTGCCAACACGGCGTGGTCCAAGGCAATTCCTTCGTCCGGCCGCCTGCTGTGTGGCCTGTGGCTGGCACGCCGAACACGTATCAGTTCTACTGGGGTCCCCAGCTGACTGGGGCCGCGGAAGGTGGCTGGGTACCGGGTCCCGCCTATCCGATGATTTATCATCCGACTGACACGACACAATTGGGATTCTACTACAAACATGTACCTCGATGGGGCTATCGGCCGCAAATGTTGCCGCCCCCGCCGGTACCAAACTGGCCGCTGGGACAACACACCGCTTATGGTGCGTGGAGCAATGGAGTTGTCGACACATACGGAACGACGGTGCCCAGTACGAACGTCACGACCCCAGTGACTCCCGTGGTGCCCCCGGTTGAATCGGCTCCTCCAACGCTGGCAGTCCCTCCGGTTAAAGTTCCACCGCCACCACCCGAGGCAAATCTCAATAATTCCGATTCCAACACCGCAGTCTTTCCAGACCAGGTGCGAGAATAGTTGAGAGGCTGGCAGATCGTGGATTTGGAGTGAATTCACCGACAACGTAAAATTCAAACAGCCCGGCGACCCAAAAGTCGCCGGGCTGTTTTGTTGTTACGCACGATCAATTCTGACATCAAGCGAGACGGGTCGGGAATCCCCGCCACCGGGCTCGTCCCGGTGAGTCCACGGCCTTTGCACTACTCCTATTTCAAGTTTCAAGGAATTCCAAATTCCGCAAAAATGAAAAGGCAGTGGCTCCACTCTGAAATTGGGGACAATTGTTTATAGCCCCCGAGGATATTTGTTGAATTGGCCATCTCAGCCCAACTTCGACACTTGCGTTTCGGGCTTGTATTCGGTGATCAATCGTCCTGAATGAACCAACTGCGAAATCGGAGTCAACCGCCCCCAATCTCTCACGAGATTCGCTACAAAATTCAGGCCGGACGTCGCTGCAGCAAGTTGGCAAGATGCTGCTCAATCACGGCAGTTTCAGACCGCGATGTCGTCAATGAATCCAGTTGCTCCAGCCATTCGACCAATTCGCGTGAAAATGGAATTGGCAAGTTTTTCGGGGGATGGGCGGGAACCAGACGCCGGACCAATTCCGCGATCATCAATTCGAGTCCCGCGCCTGTGAGTGCGGAAACTGCCAAGTCAGCCGACTGCTGCTCGTTCCGGCCATCCAATATCAAATCGATCTTGTTGGCCACTCGGAAAATTTGAGTCTCGCGCAAGTCCGGATGCTGTTTCCAGACTGGATTCGATTCAGTCTCAAACCGTTCACTGGCATCTTCCACAGAAACGACCAGGTCGGCCCGAGCGATTTGCTGCCGGGCGAGCAAGATGCCGCTCGCTTCCAGACCTATCGCATTCTCACGCAGACCAGCCGTGTCGGCCAGTAAAACGGGCCAACCATCCCAGACCGTTTCCGCCGTCACGACATCGCGAGTCGTTCCCGGCTGATCAAATACGATTGAACGTTGAAATCCAACCAGGGAATTAATGAGCGACGACTTACCGACGTTCGGTTTACCCGTCAGGACGACGTGGAACGGTTCAACCAGATGTCGCCCATACTCGCTCCAATCCAGAATCTGTCGAATCGATTCTGTGGCTTCGAGCCACTCCGCGTTGAGAATCAGACGAGAGAAATCCGCGGCCCAGTTTCGCCAGTTGACTTCTTGACACAGCAGTATCGTTGCCGTGCGCACCGTTGTTGCATTCGACAGCGCTACTTCGCATTCCCGTTGCAGCCGGCCATACTGATTCAGGACTTTCTCGTCCCAGGAAATGATGCTCGCCCCCACAGACTGCAAGTCCGCCAGAATACGTTCCGTGGCGGCGAATCCGCCATGACAATGAATTTCCCAGTCTCGTTCCGACGTTCTGCAAACGACGACTTCTTCCCCTGGATCGTCCCCCCATCGGCCAAACGCGATCCGGTTGAGCGGCTGTCGCAGGAAATGCTGTCCATTAACTGCTCGAAAGGGATTGGACGACCATGTCTGCGTTCCCGAGTTCAACTCTGTGTGAACGAGAATTGTCGCAACCGCCCCACGTCCGGACGCAGTTGCACGAGCCACAGTCAATTCTGCTACTTCAGTGACTTCCATGAATCGCAAAACACTCTCGCTTAGGCCATTGTTATTCGCGAAACTGGCCGTTAATCACTTGATTCACGTCCCATCCCGTCGGGCTGACGGAGGATTAGAACAAATACGGCATTCTCACTTTTGGTATTCAATACAAAGATTGGCGAGTCAATGATAAAGCCATTGTTTCAAAGTGCTTCGATTCATCGGACACTCTCGAAAACAGTGGTTGTCAATGTTGTCATTCTCGTTGTTCTAAATTCTTGAGCATTCAGTCACGAGATCAATTTCACGGCGTTTCGTGGTCCGTCATGGAAACCTCAAAAATGCGATTCATTGGCTTCGGCTCAAACGACTGATGTGACCCAGTTTAGGGCATCGAAATCAGGAGTGCAAATACCTGGCTGCTCGCTTGTTTTCCTGTTTTCCTGACGCCGACGCTCTCGTTGACTCTTGCGATTCCGATTCAAGCACTCCCATTTCACACAGTGTATAGTAGCCGCCATCGTTTCTGTCTTGAAAGTCCTCAATTTGGATTAGCAGATTGTCAAACGATTCGGACAGTTGCGGAACTATGATTTTCGGCCTCAGCCTGATTACAATGCAAACATCCGGCGGACAATTTGTTGCGCTCGCGACGGGCCACCCGAGGACGACAATCGACCATGGGAGACAATAGAGAGCTTGAAGCGACACGAGATTTCGATCCCGGGGCGGATGATTCGATTTTCGATGCCGCACCTGATCTCGTCGTGGCTTCTTTGCTGCAGTTTCCAGAACAAATCGGGAGATACCAGATCAAGGGAGTGCTGGGGAAAGGGGGCTTCGGTCTTGTCTACCTGGCTCATGACGGCCTTCTGGGCCGCGCGGTGGCGGTCAAAGTCCCGCACCGCAAACTTGTGGATCGTCCCGAATATGCGGAAGCGTATTTGAACGAAGCCCGGATTGTGGCCAGCCTCGATCATCCCCACATCGTTCCTGTTTATGATTTCGGGTGCACTGAGCAATTACCTTGTTTCATTGTGTCGAAATACATTGACGGAATGGATCTCGCGTCACGTCTCAGGCAATCTCGACTGACGATCAAGGAAGCGACTGAATTGACCGTTGTCGTGGCCGAAGCGTTGCATCACGCTCATAAGCAGGGATTGGTGCATCGGGACGTCAAGCCGGGAAATATCCTGCTTGACAAACAGGGAAAGCCCTATGTTTCCGATTTTGGCCTGGCATTGCGCGAGGGCCAATTCGAACCCGATCGGGATCGCTTGTACGGAACTCCGCACTACATGAGTCCCGAACAGGCGCGCGGCGAAGGACATTTGGTGGACGGTCGCGCAGATGTGTTTACCCTGGGAGTTGTTATCTACGAAATACTGACGGGGATTCGGCCATTTTCAGGACCAACTCTTCGAGACGTTTTGGAGGCAGTGGTCAGTCACGAGCCGCGACCGTTGAGACAACGTAATGAACTGATTCCCCGAGAATTACAGCGCATCGTGATGCAGGCGATGTCCAAGCGGGCCTCCGAACGGTACTCAAGTGCGCAAGATTTCGCCGATGATCTTCGAGATTTCCTGAAATCCGATATTGCGGCGATCGTCCCCGAAACACTGTCGACCATTTCAACTTCGCAGGCATCTCCCGCGCAACCGACACCGGAATCGCATACCGGAAATTCGGCGAGTACTTCTTTGGTGATTGTACCGAAAGGTCTGCAGGCATTCGATGCGTCGGACCGGGACTTTTTCCTGGGGCTTGTTCCGGGGCCGCATGATCGTGAGGGGCTGCCGCAAAGTCTGAAATTCTGGAAGACTCGAATCGAAGCGGTATCACATCCGCTGAGAGTCGGCGTCGTCTATGGCCCATCGGGATGCGGAAAATCGTCGCTGATCCGTGCGGGATTGTTGCCGAAATTGGCTGCCTCCGTCCGAGAGGTCGTGATTACCACCACAGCCAAGTTGACCGAGAAACGTCTCTTGGACGAATTGAAACCGCTGTTTCAGCAACCGCCTGGTAACCTGGTGGATGCACTGCAGCGCTTGCGGCGAAATGCTTCGATGGGCCGTCGAATCTTGATCGTATTCGACCAGTTTGAGCAATGGCTGCATGCGAATCACGCTTCCGCGGACTCTGAGCTGGTGCAGGCCCTGCGGCAGTGCGATGGTGAACATGTCGCATGCCTGCTGATTGTGCGCGACGACTTTTGGATGTCTGTGCATCGTTTTTTTCGTGAGTTGGACATTCGCCTTGCCGAGCGAGAAAATTGTGCGGCAGTCGATCTTTTTGATATGCGCCATGCTCGGCGGGTGTTGCACGCGTTCGGACATGCCTACGGTCATTTGCCAGAACGAACCGAGCAATTGTCGGCGGATCAACACCAGTTTCTGGATCAAGTCATTGCTGAATTGGCGGAAGATGATCACGTCATTTGCGTACGGCTGGCACTGTTTTCGCAAATGATTCGCAATCGTTCATGGATTCCGGAAACTCTGACCGCGATCGGCGGGGCACGCGGAGTCGGGATACGATTCCTGGAAGACACGTTTGGTCCCACTTCCGCTCCCTTGGCGTACCGCGCACATCAGGTGGCAATTTGTGAAATGTTGCGGGCTTTGCTGCCACCGCCCGGTACAGACATTAAGGCCTGCACCCGGACGGTTAATGAGTTGGTTCGCGTGGCCGAATATGATGTTCATTCGGAAGACTTCCGGCAGGTCCTGGAAATCCTCGAGCACGAAACTCGCCTGCTGACGCCGGTCGATTCCCCGCAACCTACCACCGACGCGACCAGTTTCAACGTGACCGACGACTCGGGTGGATATCAACTGACCCACGATTATCTGGTGCCCTCGATACGCGAATGGCTGACACGAAAGCAGCGGGAATCGTGGCGCGGTCGATGCGAATTGCGGTTGTCGGAACGGGCCTCGTTGTGGAACTCTCGACGGGAACGCAAACAGTTGCCATCTCTTTCGGAAACCGTCCAAATCACACTCGGAACAAGTTCCACGAATTGGACGGTGCCGCAAGCACAAATGATGCGGCAAGCGCAAAGATGGCACGGTCAACGCGCATTGGTGTTCCTGCTGATTTTGACATGCCTTTCAATCGGCGCCGCGGTCTGGAATCACGGCGCCACTCTTGCGTTACGGCAACACTCGGCGGATGCGATAGTGGACCAGCTGCTGGTCGCCGACATTGGCAACGTAACTCCTGTGCTTCGGGAAATGGACTCGACCCGCGATCTGTGGACGGCGCGTCTACGTCTCATGGCCGATCAGGTGGATGAATTACCAGATAACAGGCTCCGAGCGGAATTAGCACTTGTTTCTCGCGATCGCGAGCGGCTTGGCGGGCTGTTGAAACGAGTTTTGGAGGCCGATTCGGAAACCGTCCGCGTCGTGCGAGAATGGTTGGCGACCGAGGCGCGCCCCACGTTGGATGATCTTTCGAAGCTGATTGAAACCTCAACTCAATCCAATCCCGCACGATTGCGGATCGCCGCGTTATTGGCCGAGTTCGCTCCCCAATCCGAAGAACTGTGGCGGGAAATCACTGGTCCGGTGGCGACAACATTAGTCGCCGATTTTAGTTTGGATACCAACAGCTGGGCTGATTTGCTGATGCCCGTTCGAGCGCGACTGGAGCCAGAGTTGGCGAGTCATTTCCGAAACGCGATGCTGACTTCGACACAACGATTGAACGCGGCTCAGTTGCTGGCCAAGATGGGTTCCACGGAACTGCTGTGTCGTCTGGTCCCTGACGCGGATACGACACAGTTTTCACAACTGATGCGCCCTTTGTCACGTGATCGTGAACCCGCGATTAAA
>JAQGHT010000748.1 GCA_028291565.1 Planctomycetaceae bacterium
AGCAGTCTGGCCAGAATCAGCAACAACAGCAGTTTGGCCAAAAGAAGAAGCTGCAGCAACAACAGCAGCAACAGTCGAAACCGAAAAAGCAATGGGGCGGCAATCAGCCGACCTATTACGGGATTCAGATTCGGGCCAAACGCATTGTCTTTGTGTTGGATCCGTCAGGCAGCATGCAGGGGCCCCCGCTTGAGGCTGCGAAACAGGATTTACTGGCTGTGTTCTCGAAACTGCCCGTTTCCGTGAGCTTCGTTGTCGTGCTGTTTGACGGCGTCGTCAACTCGTGGCGGCCCAGACTGGTTCCTGCCACGAAAGAAAACAAACAACTCGCCAGTGAGGCAGTCATTGCGAAACAAGCCGGGTCGTCGACGGCCTCTTACGCGGCGTTAACGGAGGCTTTCCGTTTGGAACCCGAGGCGATTTATTTTCTGTCGGACGGCGAACCGACAGACGGCAGGGCCGATATGATCGTCAGCACGATTTTGACGATGAACAAAGCCCGCCGGGTTTCGATTCATACCATTGGCGTAGCCAGCGAACCTCCCATCGGCGGGGCTGGTGTCGTCGCCGGATTCCTCGGTCTGACAGCACAGGGAGAAGGTTTGACACTCTTCATGAAGCCCTTGGCAGAAACAAATTATGGCAGCTTTCGATTGGTCAAATGAAGAGGCTGGCCGACGATTTGATTTGGTAGCTTGCCGCAGTACAACCGGAGTTGAAGCGATAAGGGCAAGTGTGTGAAAAGCATGCTGATTGAGCGGATGTTTTTTCATCCTTAGAGGCTGACAAACAACCTGGTTTTTCTGTAGGCGATGTCTCTCCGAGACTCGCAGTCGAAGAGGTTTGCCGTTCAGGCAAACTCTTCGACGTACCAGTTGTTTGGCAGGTTTTTAGGGTAAATCTGGAGAATGTATTAGACAGGCATTTGCATTGACGCGATCGTACCAATTCGGCAAACGCAGCCAATCCTAATGCTTTGGCACAGCTGAGATGTGGGATTGCGAGCTGTTGCTTTTTCGCTGTTCTCGGTGGACAAGCAGTGCTGAATTCGGGGTGGAACTCGGGGTCAGGCGCCGCAGAATTCAGAATTGGCATGTCAAGGTTTGATGGATAACCTGACGATTGCTCTGCCAAATCTGAAATCTGCGGTGCCTGACCCCTTTCTTGTGCACTCGTAACATCTGAGTTTCCAATAACGGACCGCCGTGAATGAATAGCGCTGGTGGTATCCATCACGTGTCATGACGTAAGCTTGTACGCCAGGGCCCTGCTTGACTGGCAGTGGTCACTGAGAATCGGTTGTTGGAGTCGGAAGATTGCGTGAGGCGTTCCTCGGAGAGGGTCAGGCACCGCAGATTTCAGATTTGGCGGATTCGGCTTGTGGCCATTAACGACCCCTTGCTCCGCCAATTCTGAATTCTGCGGAGCCTGACCCCGAGCTGCTCTTTTGCGCCCACCTCGCTCTGATTCGCCGCATACAGTGCGAGACCGAGCAATCCCTGCCCAATCCGGTGGAGACGACAACCCAAAGAAACACCACGCACGTCAAAGTGCACAGGTGGAGAATGTGGTGGAGAAGTATCGTCTCCATGATTCAGTCCGACCGCTCCCAATATGCTTGTCTCCTTTTGCTCCGTCGAATCCGTATCAGTGATGCTTCGACAGTACCATCCTCCCTCCACGGTTGAATGGATGCAATAGATAACATCTATCTATCTTGGTTTTTGTCTGCACGACTATTCTGTTCCCTACTTGTTCTTCCGTTACTCTTTCGCGTCACGCGGTTCATCAATTTCTTTTAAAATCCGAAATCCAACGAACGAGTCGGCACGATCCGGATGCGAAACTTCACGCATCCCAGATTCGCACAATTCTGCCGGAAGGCCCCATGCCCCACCTCTGTTGACACGTAGAAACTTTGGAGGCGTCGCAATCACATCTTGACTCGATTTAGTAATAGTATCCTGGCACCATTCCGATACATTTCCATGCAAGTCATTCAACCCAAATGGATTCGGCTTCTTTTTCCCACAGGAATGAGCATAGACTTCGTCAACCGCATCGGTGTTATTGTAGAACCACGCAAATTCCTCGAGCAGCTTTTCGGAATCGCCGAAACTATAGACTGTAGTAGTTCCAGCTCTACAGCAATACTCCCACTCCACTTCAGTCGGTAGCCGCACTTTAGATTGTTCCTTCTTCCCGAGTAACTCACAGAAGCGAGCACATTCGGTCCAGGACACGTATGTTGCGGGATAGTCGTCCCCATCCTTCACATTATCCTTCCCCTTCCATGGCGTGGAATTCATCACCGCCTTCCATTGTCTTTGAGTAACCTCGGTTTTCGCTATATAAAACGGAGTTGCAATTTCGACCGGTTTCCAGTCGACCGATGGGCGCTCATGCCATGTTCGATCTTTAGTCTTGAACTTACCGGGCGGAATGAAAACAAGATCGCATCCAATAGAATCTCGCTCGACTACATTCTCCTTGTAAAACGCAGCCCACGCCCTTTGAATTTCCCGTGCCCTATCTCCATCAAATGGAGCTACTAATTTAGGTGGCGTTGGGTCGCAAACGCACACGTGCATCGATTCTGCAAATACTTCGACATAAGCCCGGGCTTCATCGTCCATCCGCCAATCGTCATCTTCACGCATGGACGAAATCTTAAAGGCAGGCGCTTGATTTACGGAAAGTGACAACACAAGCAACGCCAGAAAGCATTTCATGGCAACTTTCCTCAAAGTTTCAATACCAGGAATCGTTTGCGAATACGAAATCAATTGAGGGCGAGATCCTTCACTTCGCGCACTAATTGGGATATGCGCTTTGACGTACGTATTCAAAAGTGAACTTAATAGACCAGCCTATAAAACAAATTTAAAAGACAGGCTGGTGCAACTTGACTAGATCGTACTCGGATCGGAGGACGCCGGCAATCTCAATGGGGCGGTCTTGCGGTTTCCGGTTGATGTGAGGCAAAATCTGGTGACAGCGCGTAAGGCACTGGTGAATCTGATGGTTACTTCGTTTTAGCACAGGGCCTCATAATGCGTGCGACGCGTTTTACTTTGCGGAGCCTGGCCCCTTCTTTATGCACTCGTGACATCGGAGTTTCCGACCCCGGGACAGCCGTGAATGAATATCGATGGTCGTGTCCATCACGTGGCTTGACGCTTGTACGCCAGGACCCAGCATGACTGGCAGTGGTCACTGAGAATCGACTGTTGGCATCGGAAGATTGCGCGATGCGTTCCTCGGAAAGGGTCAGGCACCGCAGATTTCAGATTTGGCGGATTCGGCTCTTGCCCCGGAACGACGGCTCACTCCGCCAATTCTGAATTCCGCGGAGCCTGACCCTGAGCTGCTTTACCCATCGTTTTCTGTTTCAAAAAGCCTTGTTGGATCAAGAAGCGGCATGCTTCGTGGTACCATGGAAGCTGTGATTCGCGGAAGACGTATTGTTCGTCGTGTTCTTCAAACCATTTGATTAATGGCTCTCCATGCTTCTTGGCGAGGCGGGCGTCCGCACCCGAGTACAGCAAAATGACCACCAGTTCATAGTTTCCGTGTTCAGCCGCCTCGCCGCAGGCGGTTTGTTTCCCTGCCCGGTCTAAATGATCGACCCTGGCTCCGGCATCCAGCAATTCCACGACGTTGGAATTCTGCCATCTGCGGGCGGCCAGGAAAATCGGTGGCGTGTCGCAACAATACGGAAAACCACCGAAAAGCGAGTATCGGTTGACTCCTGCAGTCGATTTCGGCTCTGTTTTGACTGGCGTCGTGTGATTCGCATTGCCTCCATGGGCCAGAGCTTGCCGCATCCAAAACACGTCGTCTTTCTCGGCAGCCAGATGCATCGCGGAAATGCCCGGATGGTCGTCGGGATCGCAAATGTTCGGGTCGACGCCCGCGTTCAGATGCCGTAGATAGGCGACCTTGTTTTTCGCTTCGATCGCTCGAAACACGGTGGTCTCACCTTTGGGGTCTGGATCAACCCAATCCGAACCAAGATGCAAGCGTTCGGCGGCGCTCGCGATTTTCGAGACGATCGGCTTGTCTTGGAGCAGGCCTCGATCGATCAGGATTTGTCTTGCCTGCCGGTAGTAGGGAATCTGATTCAGCTTGCTTGAACCTTGATCATAGACATGTTCATCATGTTGTTCAAACCAATCTACGAGTGTTTCGTCCAACAGATCTCTGGAGAGCGGATTCGCGCGAGCTTTCAGTAATTCCACCACGATTCGGAAATCTCCCAGTTGTGCCGCACTGATACATGGGACGTGCTTTTCGCTGTTGACATGGCTGACGTCGGCTCCCGCGGAAATCAATTTCATCACGATTTCGAATCGTCCATTGCCGTCGGAATTGTCGACACTGTGCCAAATGTTGACGAG
Organism: Planctomycetaceae bacterium; assembly: GCA_028291565.1. Taxonomy (GTDB): domain Bacteria; phylum Planctomycetota; class Planctomycetia; order Planctomycetales; family Planctomycetaceae; genus JAKFVC01. The sequence continues at coordinate 4,401 of JAQGHT010000748.1, forward strand.
CGCGAGGTTGAGGGGACTGCAATGCTGGTTTGTGCTGTCGATATCGTTCGTTCGATTGGGATCGCCTCCGTGGGCCAGAGCCTCCTGAATCCAGAACGATTCGAGTTGCTGGGTGGCCTGATGCATGGTGGACTCGCCTTGCCGGCTTTTGGCATTGGGATCAGCACCAAGTTTCAGCAGTGTCGTGAACAACTTCCGATCTTCCGCGTCCATCGCCGCGAACAATGCCACCTGTCCCCGTTTCCCTTGCAGGTCGAGTTTAACACCCTGCTCGAGCTGTTTATTGAGTTTATCGGCGCGAAACTTTTTAGCATTGGCTCCATCGCCCTGTCGATTTGCTTCAATTTCGTCGGCATTGGTCTCCGTGAATTCAATCAGACTTTGAAAGTCCGCGGCGACTTGTTTGTTTTTCTCGAGCCAGTTGATGTCGACGCTGAATTTCTGGTTTGGGAAGATCTCTTTGAACTTCGGCAGTGACTCATTGGCGCCGATCACCTGCTTCAAGATTGTTCTCAGTTTTGGAAGGTCCCCCATTGCGTGTTTTAAAAGGAATTCACCGGCCACGCTTCGAAAGGCATCGCGTGCGGTCAACGATTCGAAAACAGCGTCTCCGATGCCGCCAAAGTCCTGAGGTGGCACGATGGCGCGAATCAAACGGATTCGATAGTCCGCCGAGTAGTACCAGAAGGAAGCCTCGTCCTTGAAGCCCCAATCATAGAGCCGAATCGCCGTGACAAACATGGCTTCCGTCGAGAGTTTGTCCCAGGCCTCGGGCTCGTGCATCGTCTTGGTTAAGGCCAATATCGTTTCCGCCGTCGCCGCAGAAAGCTTTCCGCTGAAAGGGCCGGCAGAAATATGCGGACCCTTTTCGCCGTTGGAGTCATAATACGGCGAAACGAAAATCGGAATCCGTCCATTTGGCGGGACGGGGGCTTGAGCATGGCCTTTCGTCAAAAAATGCAGGTCCAGTGAACAAGCCAGGACCAAGCAGACCTGGGCAAATAAATTCCAACGCATGGACGCATCCTTGAGAAACACACTGACTGGAAGAGAAGTGAAACTATAGGAACATAGAAACAAAAGATAGCCCTAACCGCGAAGCGATTCGACTCTACGTCATGAGGTGCTTCGCGGTAGGGTTGGCTGATTTGTGTTGTTTTGGAGGTCTCGTCTGGAACATGATTTGCGGCGATAATGTCTCGCATTGCAGGGGCCATCTTGATCGTGCGTAACTCGGAATGAGGCGGACCAATTCCGGCTGGAGTCCGGTCAGCATTCCGTGCCAACGCGCGGACCGAAGGAATCGTGCCGAGTTTTCAACTGTCCGAGGTCTGAACGAACCATGACGCATCCTGATGACGAAACTCCACCAACTTCGCCTTCCGAAGAACAGACTGCCGGCGCCGCGGTCATTGAAACCGCTGAGAGACTCAATCAAGCACGGCGACGTCTGTTTCCCCATGCTCTGGTCGTGGGGCTGATGACAGGCGGTATTGCCGTAGCATTTCGGGTTTGCCTGGATCACGCAGAAAAGATGCGAAGTCAATTTATCGAGTGGTCTTGGGCTGCCGGGGGGCTTGGCTTGGGATCGATGATTCTGTTGGCATGCCTATTGATTGGCGTCGCGCTGTGGCTGGTTGTTGGCTTCTGTCCGGAGGCGTCGGGGAGCGGGATTCCGCATTTACGTCTGGTCCTCCGGGAGAATGGGCACCTTCGATGGTGGCGCGTGATTCCCGTGAAATTTTTTAGCGGCTTGTTGGGGATTATGAGCGGATTGTGTCTGGGACGCGAAGGACCCACGATTCAAATGGGGGCCTCGCTGGGGGCCATGTGGGGAGAAAGTCATCTCGGCAAGGGGGCTGATCGGCGGTCCTTGCTCGTCACAGCCGCGAGTGCCGGTCTGGCGGCGGCATTTAACGCTCCGATGGCCGGGATTCTATTTGCCATCGAAGAACTGCATATCAATATTCCCGATTCCGCGTTCTCCGCTGCGATGATCTCGTGCATCTCCGCCGACCTGCTGGCACGGAGTTTCTTGGGACAGACGCCAGTGCTTCAGGCAACGCTGACGCAGATTCCACCGCTGGATAGTCTGCCGTTTTTTGTGGTCCTGGGAATTCTTGCTGGAGTGCTGGCTTGGGGATTCAATAAGTCGCTGATTTTCGCAGTACAACGTGCAAAATTTCAATCGTTATCCCCAAACGTGGCGAAAGTGGTTCTGGCAGGAAGCGTCCTGGCGATCGTCGGTTGGTATTATCCGCCGTTGCTTGGTGGGGGACTGGTGCTCAGTAATCGCGCATTGGCGGGAGAAGGGACGCTCATGTGGTTGTCCGTGATATTTCTGTTGCGTTTTCTCATGACAATTGGCAGTTATGCTCTGGGGACGGCCGGCGGAATCTTTGCGCCGCTGCTGGTGCTTGGCGGCTTGCTGGGGCTGATGGTTGGCGAAATCTCACAGCGCGTATTTCCCGCCGCGGTCCCCGAGCCAACCGCTTTCGCTGTGGTCGGCATGGCTGCCGCCTTTTCAAGTGTTGTGCGCTGCCCACTGACTGCAATCGTGCTGATTATTGAAATGACGGGACATTATGAGTTGATCTTGCCGTTGATGGTGGCCAGCTTCAGCTCCTCCATTACGGCTGACGAGCTACATGTCACTCCTGTCTATGACGCGCTCCTGGAAACTCAGCTGGCGGCTTCTGCTGAGGGTCGGGAAATTGACTGACATGCGGCATTGTGTGCGGGCGTTCTGTGAGTTCCGTAATTCCGGCTGAGTTGCGTTGCATCACGCAGATATGATTGCTGGTTGCAAGGATCACTGAAGTGCCAGCCACAGCGTTGAGAAAGTCGGGTTGAAAACTTGTCCTATGTGACGTAGTCAGATGCGGATTGACGCGATTTTGAATATGCTATCAATCAGCTCGGGACTCACATCCGATTGAACCCCAGATTGACGCACACCAAATCGGGCCACTTGAATGAAAGGGCCGTTGATGATTTTTGACCACTGGCGCGAATTACCACGCGGAAAATCATTTCGCTCGGTGTTCTTTCTGTACGGTCTCTGTGTCATTACTCGAGGGTGGTTGTTGGCACAGCCCGATTCAGATACGCGGAATCCCATTCCGTCTTTCGCTAAGCAGACGGAAGCCACAAAGCTGCTGGAAGAAACGCAGGGAATTCGGGGTCTCGATACTGTCGCGAAGAAGAAGGCGGCTCTCAAAAAGCTGATGGAACTGGCTCGTTCCGGCGGCCTGGCAACAGAAGAGTTGTACGTTGTCCTCACCAAGTCCATCCCCCTCGCGAAAGACGCCGCTGACGTACCGGTCCTGATTGAAGCGTTGCGTCTGTTGACAGAGAGGTTTTCTGTTGACGGAATCAAAGAAAAAACAACCGCCTGGACTGGCTGCATGGAAAGCTGCAGCTCGAAAACTCTCTTTAAGCCAATTTGGGACGCAACTGTCGAAGTCGTCCGTCAAGGGACTCTCGAGAATCGTTTTTCCGAGGCGACTTCGCTGCTGAAAGCGGCCGAAGCCACGGCCATTCGCCTGGAAATTGCCGCTTCATTGAAGCAGTCGATCTCGAAAGAGTTGGCAGGATTGACGGCTCGAGAAAGTGTGTGGAACACGTTTCAAAAAGCAGTTGACAAACTGAAATCGGCTCCTGAAGATCCAGGTGCAAACTTTGCGATTGGACGCTGGTATGCCATTGAAGAGAACAACTGGGCGAGCGCCTTGAAGCACCTTTCGAAGGTGAAAGAATCGAAATGGAAAGCGGCTGCTTCTCTGGAATTGGAAGATCCGTCGGACGCCACGAAACAGCAGTCAGTCGCCGAGGCCTGGTGGGAACTCGCCGCGACGGAAAAAGGCGAAACGAAAACCAAATTGATGTTGCACGCCGGAGAATGGTATGAGAAGACGCTCTCCAATACGACGTCGCCACTCAAGAAGCAGTCACTCCAAAACCGATTGGCAGAAATCGCGGCGCTTAAACCGGGGAATGTCGATCAGCCCGTTTCCAGTGGAAAAACGCCAGCAGCACTGCGCGGCATGACAGTTCAGAAACCTGGTGAATGGGTTGATCTGTTAGCTTGGACTGAGGGCATCGACTGGAAGCAACGGGGGGGCTATGACTGGAACAGAAACTTGGAGTCCCTGCCCTCACGGAATGGTCTGTCGATCAAATCCGGAAGATTCAATCGATATCCGATCGCTGCAATTCTTGACGGCGATTATGAGCTGGAAGTGGAGTTCACACGCCAATCTGGCGGCCAGGTCGTGGCGGTCTTCTTTCCTGTGGGGATCCACAATCTTCAATTCGAAGTGGGAACAAATGGGGGCAGACAAGCATTTGTGGCCCATGTTTTGAACAAATGGTACGGAGAAAGGACACCCTGCCCAGTCTCTGAGAATGAGAAACATCGAATCGTGATACACGTTCACGTCGACGGTGAGAAGGCCGCGTTCAAAATCGACTGGGACGACAATAAGGATTACATCACCTGGGATGGACCACTATCTGCTCTGGCAAATCGCCACGAAGGGTGGAAGCTCACGATGATTCGCCGTCCGTGGATCGGAACGTACGAGAGTCAGATCACCTTCCACAAGATCCGAGCTCGCATGCTGTCCGGTGAAATACGCCGCGATGTCATCACCGACGTGGACCGGGCTGCTGACCTCAAGAACGGCCTGGTCCGGTTGATTGGTGAAAAAGCGAATACGCCTCAGGTCGGCTGGGCTCAATTCCATATCAACCAGATTCCGCTTGAATCAGGGACCTGTGAGGATGAACGCGCCTGGCCGCTGGTCACTGCGGAACCTTCAATCTGTCAAGACTTTTACGGCGCCCACTCCGATTCGCGGCTCAAATGTCCGATTCCGAAATCGGCGAAAAGTTTCACGGTTTATGGTTCCAACGACGCCAGTCGGACAACCGCATTCAGTGTCTTTGTCGACGGCAAAGAACTCTATAAGTCCGGTGTGACCGATCTGGCGAAAATCAAACTCGATTTGCCACCCGATTCTTCGTTGCTGGAACTGGTCGTGGATGGGATGGGTAGTAACTGGCACGATCACAGTTACTGGTGCACTCCCCGGTACCACACGCTTCCAATCGATAAGCTGACCGACAAGATGCTGGAAGGAAAACTCAGTTCGACGGGATTGAAGTTTGCCATCGCATCGGGGACTGTCGGTGCTCATAAGGTGACCCACAATCGGCCAATCAGTACTTTGACCGCGGTTCCGCTCGTCGCAGCCGATCAGATTCCCTGCGATGAGTTTCTGTTTGCGCCCGCCCCTTCGACAGTTTCCTATGCAATACCGGAGGGAATGTCACGCTTCACGGCGATCGGATACAACGTACGCAGCCAGCACGTCAAATACGAAGTGTGGGCGGATGCGAAGAAGATTTATGAAAGTCCACAAGCCGGATTGATTCCGATTGATGTCAAGTTGCCGAAAGGGACCAAAACAATCGAATTAAAAGTGAATGACATGGGAGATGGGCGCGACGACTTGAGCATGTGGTGTTATCCTCGACTGCATAAGAAGTGAGAGAACACTTTCAGCGGATTGTGCATGCTCTTATGAAAAGTGAATAACGACCCGCACCTGCTAGTCCGGATCGATCTGGCCAGTTCTTTTCTGTCAGAGTAGCCTGAATCTTGGAACGTGCCAAGGATTCGCAGTGCGGCGAGCAACTCAGTTCAGTTCTCGTCAATTCATTCGATTGTCAGTTCAATCGTATTGGGCTGGGCGTTTTGCAGGATACCGTTTTCAAAGGTCAGGCTGCCACTGAATCCGGTGGTTCCGACAACTGTTCCTGGCTGTGGCGGCACGGGCGCACCGGGGACGGCATTAATGACCCAGAAATCGGACGCGTTAGTACTTAACGCATAATCGTAGGGGATATAGCCATTCCCCTGGTCGCCCCAAGGCGTCCCGTCCGCATTGACCCAGTGATTGCGGAATTTGAACATCCGCGTGTTGTCGTCATACCCAAAGATGGTGACGTCGTGGCCTCCGACTTGCTTGTCGCCGGCGATTGTCATCGGCATCGGGACAATCCCCGTTTTCGCGACGGAATCCGTCATGAACGAGGCGAAGACATCAAAGCCGAACAGAAACGGGAATCCGCTGGCGATGCAACCCTTCATTTGATCCAGAGTTTGTTGAACGGCTGCATAGCTTTTGATTCGATTGCTTAATGCCGCGGTGAAGCACTCGGCCGGAGGTTTGACCGCGAAGCTGGCAGTGGCGTACGGCCACTGAGACTCACGACAGAAGCCATATTGCGCGATGGCTTTCAGCATCGTTCGGTTGTCGACGCCAGAATCTTGATTGATCGGCTGCCCCGACATCATGGAACGTGTGACCCAATAAATGAACAATCTTGACGCCGAATCAATCGGCATTCCCTGAGTTCGTTCGTCATACTCGATGCACTCATCAGCGGAAGTGGGGCCGCAACAACCAAGATTCTCCTGGTCGAGCACTGGAGGCATGTGTGCCGACAGTTCTACAGCGGCCGGCAATTGAGCCGTCATGCGTCTCGGCACGACGTAATGCCAGTCACGATGATCAGGTTCTTGTCTTTTCCAGCCCGTGAAAAACCGTCGGTTCGTCATTCTAAATCTAATCCTTTAGAGTAAAGTGCAGCCTTGCGATATCATCCGTTCCACCGCAACGTGAAGCAGGTTGTCGCTTCAACCGAATTGGTGGGACAGAATGTCAGGAGCAGGTAATGACCAGCGGACAGCCGAGTGAATTGCGCGGCGGATCATCCTCTTTGAATGTCAGTATGTCAAGATCTTTGGCGGCGGGGTGACGCCGACGGGCACTGACGAAATGTCAGGTATAGGGTGCGACTCTACGCCGCCGTTAACCGTTTTGTCGCTGAATTCGTGAGAATTCGGGCACGGTCGACGTCGTCCGCCGGAAGTCTTGCGACGTTCCGCTACATGGATTCCAGTGAAAGTAAGAGTTCACGGCGCCGGGGCTTGGTTTGTGCGTGGTTTGGCTTCGGCGGAGTTGGCCCTCGACGGACTGGAAGTCCGTCCTACGGGGACTTCGAGGCCTTAATTCCCAATATGGATCTGACTGGTGGCCGGAGTCGTCTTTGTACCGTCCGTGTTCGACATGAGAATCTGGATCGTTCGATCTCCAGTGAACTTATCTTTGGACTTGAACGCGATACTTTGCAGCAACGTTTGAACGGAATTTTGTGTTGCGGCTCCATTCAAATGGATTGTCAGCGACGTTTCTTTTGTGCCACCGGATATGGTTCCGATGACCGTCTTTCCAGAGACGACATTTTTCCCCTTCTTGCTGATCCCGTCCTGTTTGAGGATGGAGAGCGTGTCCGTTGCTGTTTGACCTGATACCGTCAAGACAGACCCGGCGAACGTCAAAGTTCGCGTGTCAACATTCGTGATGGTCGCCGTTCCATTAATGGCGATCGCGTTTTTGCCGGCAATCGTGAATGTGAGCGGTTGTGAGTTCGAGGAAATCAGGGGAGCATCGTTGACCGCCAGCACAGTGACCTGGAATGTTTGATTCGAGGTGAGAACTCCATCACTCACGGTCACTGTAATTGTCGCCGAGCCGTTTTGATTGGCTGCGGGAGTAATCACCAGGCTGCGATTCGCGCCCGTGCCGCTGACAACAATATTCCCATCAGGAATCAATGTCGTATCAGAAGAGACGGCAGTGACCGTCAAACCGGCCACCGCCGTGTCGATGTCCGCAATTGTGAAATTCAGTACGTTGGTTGGTTCGTCCTCCAGAATTTGCTGCGATGCAATACCAGTGATCGTCGGAGCATCGTTGACTGCTGCGACCGTTACCAGGAACGACGTGCTGCTGGTGTTCGTTCCGTCGCTCACCACAATTGTGATCGTTGCCGTTCCGCTTTGGTTTGGCAGTGGCGCGACGCTCAGATTTCGATCGGCTCCCACGCCGCTCAGGATGACATTGGCATTGGGGATCAGTGCCGCATTCGAAGACGTGATGTTAAGTGTCAGATTTCCCGCAGGCGTCTCCGAATCCTCAATCGAGAAGTGTAACGGACCCGTTGAAGAATCTTCCAGGATTGTTTGAGGAGCGATGCTCGTTACAGATGGGGCCTCGTTCACGTCAGTGACCAAAATGGTGAACGTTTTTTCGAATGTCAACCCGCCCTGGTCGGTGGTTCGTACGCGAATCGAATAGGCGCTTTGTGTCTCGAAATCAAAACTGGATGCAGACTGCAGTTGTCCATTCACGATTGTGAACTGGGCATTGTCCGAGCTGCCAATGCCCGGCACGAGGGAGTAGGTGAAAGTATTGCCGAGGTCCGGGTCTGAGCTGTTGAATAAACCGATAACTGTCCCTGCGGCCTGGATTTCGGCGATAGACGTTTCCGATAAAGAGACATCAATGGGTGCTTCATCGGCATCGGTGACGCTGATTGTGAATTGTTTTTCAAACGCCGATCCCCCCTGGTCGGTCGTGCGAATTCGGATCGAGTAACTGTGCCGCGTTTCGAAATCAAACACGGTTGAAGACTGTAATTGCCCGTTGACGATTGCGAAGTTGGAGTTGTCCGCGCTTCCAGAACCTCCGACTAATGAGTACGTGAATACATTGCCTACATCCGGGTCGGTACTGCTGAGTATGCCGATTGAGGATCCGGCATGTACGTTCTCGGCGACAGTTGTGGCAGAGAGCGTGATATCAGTTGGCGGGTCATTCGAATCGGTCACCGAGATCGTGAATGACTTCTCGTACGCAAGGCCTCCCTGGTCGATGGTGCGGACGCGAATCGAATAGCTGTTCTGGCCCTCGAAATCAAAACTTGCGGAAGTCAGGAGTTGACCGTTGACGATTGAGAATTGTGCATCATCCTGGCTGCCTGCTCCGGGGGCGAGAAAGTAGCTGAAAGTATTGCTGAAATCTGGATCCGCGCTCGTGAAGCTGCCGATCACAGTGCCAACCGGCTGATTCTCGGGGACGGAAGATGTGGACAGCAGAATGTCAGTGGGCACTTCGTTGACATTGTTCACATTGATCGTGATCTGTTTCTCAAATGTCAAACCACCTGAGTCCGTCGTTCGGACGCGAATTGTGGCGGTGGTTTTCGTTTCAAAGTCGAGAATTCCCGTCGTTTGGAGCTGGCCATTCACAATTGCAAATAGGTTGTTGTCGGCACTTCCGATTCCCGAAACAAGTGCGTACGAGAACGTATCGCCGCTATCGGGATCGGTCGCACTCAGGGGCCCGACTGTCGTGCCAGCTGGACGCCCTTCGGCGATTGACGACGTTGACAACGCCAGATTGGTCGGTGCCTCATTCATATTGGAAATGCTGACGGTAAATGCTTTGTCGAAGGTCAAACCGCTTTGGTCGGTCGTGCGAACTCGGATCTGGTAACTGTTCTTCGTCTCGAAATCGAAACCAACGGCTGTTTTCAATTGTCCGCTGACGATTGCGAATGACGAATTGTCCAGGCTGCCGAGTCCTGGAACCAGTGTGTAAGTAAATGTGTTTGCGGCGTCGGGATCCGTACTCGAAAAGGCGCCCACAACCGATCCGACGGACTGATTCTCAACGATTGAGTTTCCCGAAAGGGCGATATTCGTGGGTGCTTCATTAGCGTCCGTGACATTGATCGTGAACTGTTTGTCGAAAGTGAGACCGCCCTGATCCGTGGTCCGTATGAGGATCGAATAGCTGTTTTTCGTCTCGAAATCGAAACTGGTACTCGTTTGCAGAGCGGCGCCCTGAATCGTGAACAAGCTGTTGTCAGTACTCCCGGAGCCTGAGACCAGGGAATATGTCGAGGTGCTGTTGGAATCCGGATCTGTGGTACTCAGCAGGCCCACGGTGTTTCCGGACGGCAGGTTTTCCGCGATCGAGTTTGCGGATAATGCCAGGTCGGTGGGTGATTCATTGACGTTGTTGATCGTCACGGTGAACTGTCTGTCGAATGTCGATCCGGCTTGATCCGTCGTGCGAACACGGATGGCATAGCTGTTTTGAGTTTCGAAATCGAAACTGGTATTGGACAGCAGGGTGTTTCCAGAGATTGTAAATGCCGCATTGTTTGTGCTGCCCGCGCCGGCAACGAGTGAATAGGTGAAGGTATTGCCCGAATCTGGATCGGTCGAACTGAGTATGCCAACGGTTGTACCGATCGGTTGATTCTCGGCAATTGAAGTCGCAGACAGGCCGAGACTCGTGGGAGCCTCGTTGACGTCGGTGACCGTGATTGTGAATTGTTTGTCGAATGTCAGCCCGCCCTGGTCGGTTGTGCGAATGCGGATCGAGAGGATTGGTTTCGATTCGAAATTCAAGCTGCCCACCGTCCGCAATTCATTGCCCACGATGGTGAATAGCCCGTTGTCGGTATTTCCGGTTCCTGATGCAAGTGAATACATGAACGTATCGCCCGAGTCTGGATCAGTCGAACTCAAGGTGCCAATTGCAGTTCCACCAGGCAGATTTTCAGCAATCGATGTTCCAGATAGCGAAAGTCCATTCGGGGCTTGATTGACCTTTGCAACCGTAATTGTGAATTGGGACTCGAATGACAATCCGTCCTGATCCGTGGTGCTGATTCGAATCGTATAGGTGTTTTTGATATCAAAGTCGAAAGTCGCATTCGAGCGGAGTGAGTTGCCGACAATCGTGAACGCGGTATTGTCAGTACTCCCCACCCCGCTGGCAAACGCGTAGGTGAAGGTGTTACCGAAATCGGGATCGGTGGAACTGAGTGTTCCAACAACCGTACCGGGTGGCTGCATTTCTGCGATCGTGGACGATGAAAGGCTGACGTTTGTTGGGGCGTGATTGACTGAGTTGACGTGAATCGTCGCCGTCGCGATGCTGCCATCCAGGACGCCGTCGTTCGCTGAAACATTGATCGTCCGAACGCTCGTGTTTGGCGATGGTTTAATATCAGCATATGTAATGCCACGCAGCAGGAGTTGCGCGTCGGCAATGGGAATCTGGCCTCCGCCATTCTTGTTGATCGTGAACGTTCGAGTCGCCGCAGCATAGGCGATATGGAATGTCGTACCCCCAACCGAGCCTGTCCCGGAAGTGTCGGCATTGAGTGCCGCGCCCACGCCAGCGATCGTAACGATTTCACTCGCACCATCAGGATCGGAATTGGCGACAAGAGACATGCTGGCAAGCTGAGTATTGTCCGAGTCCGTGATCGTCGCGTCCAAATCGGCGATCGGAACCGCAGGCAGATCTTCTTTGAACACCGTGATGAAATCGGGGCCAACCTGGTCTGGACCACTGAGATCAACGACAGGTGCTGCGAGAATCGAACGAAATAGTCCGGCGTCCCATGTTGGATCAAACGTGCCATTGACCCACGGGCGGAGCACATCAGTCCGAGCGGTCAGCGGATCCACGTCACTATCATTCGAGTCGTCGGTCAGGTTCGCCGGAGTAAACACGTCATCGGTCGGTGCGCTGAACGCCAGATAATAGCGTTTGCCCGGAGTCAGGCCAGTGATGGCATATCGTCCCGTTGTGTTGGTTGAGGTGGATGTTACAGTCGAATCGTCAGCAGTCCCGGCAATATTATCTACTCCCACGTCCATGAGCTTGACGGCAACATTTGTTAATGTCACATCGTTAAACCCCTGGATTCCGTCAAGGTCGCTGTCCAGCCAGACGGTGCCACTGACGGTATTTAAAGGAATTGGATTGGCCACGGAGATCAGAGGGCGGGCGGCTGAATCATCCTGGTCCGTAATCCACTGCAATTTGATTGCAGCAATATCCGTTGTTCCAAAAAAATTGGTTGACAGATCAATGAGCTTTGAGTTGTTGCCGGTTGCAAAAATTGCACCACCTGTGAAGTAATTGTCTCGCATCGTGATCGTGGTCTGCGAGTCGATCGTCAATGCTGCAGACAGGGTTGATTCATAGAATCCGCCAGAACTCATTGATGCAAAGAACAGATTTGTGACAAACGTTCCGCCGCGTGTCAGTAACTGACCGGAACTGCCCGACCCGATCACCAATGTCCAAAGTTGACCATTGCTGCGGGTATCGGATGTCACTGCGACATTCGCCGCAACTGTCAATGCGCCGCCGTTGTTGACGTTGACGTCGCCGGTTAAACGGTAGCTGACATTGGAAATGTTTTGCCAGATTGTGTTGTGAGTGATCGCTAAACCAATAATTCCGATTTCGGAATTCGCGCCGAAAGTATTTGTCGGACCGATCTGCGGCACGAATTCCGGATAGACGGTCATTGAGCGTGAGCCGCCGTGGAAAACATTGTTAGTCAGGGCCGAGACAACGGCGCCTTGATTGATCGTGATCACGCCAGTCGTAAACTGGTCATGCGTCAGCGAAGCGGTTCCACCTGACAGGACGATGCTGTTCCACTGGAAAGTCGAGCTATCGGCAGTCAGGGTTCCTGCGGCATTGACATTGATAAAGAGTTGAAACAGATTGTTGTTTGAAATGAGCGTGCCAGCAGTCCCGCTTCCGATCGTCATGTTCCAGGGGAGTCCATTACTTCGGATGTCTGAAGAGACGGTCACATTGGGGGCCACCGTTAGAGTTGCTCCGCCGTTGATCGAGAAGTCGCCGGTCGCACGATAGCTCGTGACATTCGGAATGTTTTGCCAGGTCGTGTTATGAGACACTAAACCGCCCAGGATCCCGATTTCGGAATTCGCGCCAAAGGTGTTCGTCGGTCCAATCTGCGGTACGAATTCAGGATAGACGGCCATCGAGCGCGAGCCGCCGTGGAAATCGTTATTCGTGATAATCGATACTGCGGCGCCTTGACTGATCGTCACCACACCGCTCGTAAAATGGTCATGCGTGAGTGATGCAATTGCACCAGAATTGATCGAGACGTCCCATTGAAAGCTGGAATTGTCGGCGGTCAACGTTCCGGCAGTATTGTCCGCGACATACAACTGAAACAGATTGTTATTGGAGATCAAGGTCCCTGCAGTTCCGCTGCCGATCGTCAATGTCCAAGGGCGGCCGTTACTCCTGATGTCCGACGAGACGTTCACATTGGAAGCCAGGGTGAGCGTCGCTCCACCATTGATCGCGAAATCCCCGGTCGCTCGATAGCTGGTGACATTAGGAATGCTTTGCCAGGTGGTGTTATGAGAGACTACGCCCCCGATGATTCCGATTTCGGAATTCGCGCCGAACGTATTAGTCGGTCCGATTTGCGGCACAAATTCCGGATAGACCGTCATGGATCGCGAATTGCCATGGAAATCGTTGTTGGTGAACAGGGAGACGATGGCGCCTTGATTGATTGTGAGAATGCCGCTGGTGAAATGGTCATGTGTCAGAGACGCATTCCCACCGGCCGCGATGCCCGAATCCCACTGAAAGCTGGAGTTGTCTGCGGTGAGTATCCCCGCCGTGCTGATCGAGACAAAAAGCTGAAAGAGGTCGTTATTTGCAGTCAAACTGCCAGGTGTCCCCGCTCCGACGATCAAGTTCCAAGGCAGGCCATTGCTCCTGATGTCCGATGAAACAGTTAAATTGGGAGCCACTGTAAGCATCGCGCCGCCGTTAACATTCAGATCTCCAGTCAAACGGTAGCTGACATTGGGGATGTTTTGCCAGGTCGTGTTATGGGTGACCGTGAGCCCGCCAATAATTGCGATTTCGGAATTTGCGCCGAACGCATTCGTCGACCCGATCTGTGGTACGAACTCGGGATAGACTGCCATGGATCGCGAACCGCCATGAAAGTCATTGTTCGAAAACGTCGAGATCACGGCGCCTTGATTGATCGTGAGAACGCCGCCGGTGAAGTGGTCATGTGTCAGCGTGGCAATTCCACTCGGCGCGATTCCAGAGTCGCACTGGAAGGTTGAGTTATCCGCAGTCAGTTTTCCCGCGGAACTAATTGAGACAAACAGCTGAAACAGGTCATTGCTGGCGTTCAATGTCCCTGCCGTACCATTTCCGACACTCAGCGTCCAGGGCAGGCCATTGCTACGGATGTCCGATGACACTGTGACGTTGGATGCAACTGTGAGTGTGGCGCCCCCGTTGACACTCAGGTCCCCGGTCGCGCGATAGCTGACATTCGGAATTTTTTGCCACGTTATGTCATGTGTGACCGTCAATCCACCCACGATTCCAATTTCGGAATTTGCGCCGAACGTGTTGGTCGGGCCAATCGACGGGACAAATTCCGGATAGACCAGCATCGAGCGTCCGTTTCCATGGAATACGTCGCTAGTTAAAGCTGAAATGACAGCACCTTGATTGATTGTGAGAATGCCGCCATTGAAACGATCGTTTGTGAGCGACGCGCTCCCGAGCGTGTCGATCAGCACGCTCGGCTGGAAATTCACATTATCGGCAGCAATTGAGCCCGCAGTGCCGGTTCCCGCCGATAATGTGTAGTTGCCGGTCGCGGTGACCGTGACGCCGCTTAAAATGGTCAATGTTACGCCATTAACGACACTCACATTGTCAGTCATCGTTGCTTCGGCATTGTTGTGCCACGTCGTGGCAACGTTGATATATTGTGTCAGCAACGCACGCTCTTCCAGATTTTCCACATGAGCGATCCGGTTTGGCCAGGGATTTCGGCGAGATTTGGCACGTGCACCTTTGAATAATCGCAACAGCTGTGCGAGTCGTGAAATGAACATGTTCGAATCTTCCTGCTAAGAGGCGAGTCACTGTGATGCCGTGGAAAGTCTCAAGTCGACCCGCGGGGGCTTGCGGTTTTCGTCAACTCGGATCTGGTGGTTCCGATTGAGTCTCGTGTTTGAATGACGCGGATTGCCCTTCAACAGATGGGTTTCCGCGCCGGAAACTCTCAGAAATTCACTTTGTTTTGAAATAATTCTGCAATTTATGCAGATTCCGTCGCCAGAATGGATGTCGCATTCATTGCGATTCTTTGCCGATCCCCCACAAAAGAACGATTATCGTTCAGGTGCAGGCTTGGTTTTATGGAGCGTTTCAGGTTGCGAAACATCGGGTGGAAAACATTGGAATTCTCGAGTCCGACCTGCTAAGATCCGGTGCTCTCGAATTCGTCTGGTTAGACGACGATTTAGGACGAAATCCCAAAGAATAAAGTTTGACTCATGCCCCGAAATGTTTTTCGCAAGTGGTGCCAGCAGGTTCGACGGCAGATGCAGATGGGGCTTCGGGATTCAAAGCGGCGCCTGCCACTTCTGAGTGGTTTGGAAGTGTTGGAAGATCGTACATTACTCAGCCCGACGATCAGTCTGGTCGCCAATATTGAAAACGACAATTTCAAAGCGCAGTTTCTTCCAACCAGCAACGGACTGTTTATTGCGGTCACTGGATTTGGAACCCCTGATTCCCTTTACAAAACAGATGGCACTTCCAGCGGGACTGTCCTGCTGCATCATTTCACCACGCTGTATTCACTGGGATTTTCGGTCGGGGCATTTTCCCAGGAATTCAACGGAGTTTTGTATTTCTCCGCCGACGATGGTGACAACGGCAATGGACTCTGGAAGACTGACGGTACTCCGGAAGGGACCGTCCTGGTGACTAACGTGGCAGCATCTCCGGAAAATCTGACTGTCATGAATGGACAGCTGTATTTCTCCGGCTACGATTCGATTCACGGACGAGAATTATGGACCAGTGATGGAACGGGGGCCGGGACCCATCTGCTAGACGACATTATTCCGGGAACGGCCGGGAGCCTGGATGATGGCGACTCAACCGACATCGTCCCATTCCAGGGAAAGCTCTACTTTGGGGTCGAAACGGCGGCTGGAGAGTCTCAAATCTGGACCAGCGACGGAACAGCTGGCGGAACTCAGATGAAGGATCTACAGATTGCTTCATCACCCGGACAACTTGCCTGGACAAGTATTACGGATCTGGCGGAGTTCAATAATCGGTTGATTTTCAAAGCCAGGCAAGACGTTACATCAGGTGTTGGTGCATTGTGGGTGAGTGATGGCACCACGGACGGCACCGTGCCACTCAACCAAGTCGCAGGCTCCGTCGCTGGGACGTCAGCGACGACGATCAGCGATCCAACGCTACTGGGACAGATCGACGGCGTATTGTATTTTAGCCCGACGACAGATGATCCCGCGAGCAATCTAGGATTGTGGGCGACGGATGGAACGCTCGCTGGCACCAGGTTTATCAAGAATCCCGGTGCGCCGAACACGTTTCGCTCGAATTTTGGCCAACTCGCAAAGGGGGCCGACGGTCAACTCTATTTTTCCGCGCGCGATGCTGGCGAAGATACGGAGTTGTGGGTCACAGATGGTACGACACCGGGAACCCATCGGTTGGTAGACATCTCCCCGGGAGACCTTCCCAAAATCCTGGGCGGTGGTCCTGCGAGTTCTGATCCAGGCGGATTTGTGCCGCTTGATGGTCAAACTTACTTTTATGCCGATGTCTGGAAGCAAGGCACGGAACTTTGGAAGACGGATGGAACGGCATCTGGAACCGTCCTGGTCAAAGATCTGCTTCCAGGCCGCTACGGCTCGTATCCTTACACCATCACCGAATTCCACGGCGGTTTGTTATTCATTACTGAAGAGCCAAACTTCGCGCTCTGGAAACTCACTCCGGATGGCTCCGCTTCGGGCGGGGCAATTCCACCACAGCATTTCACGCTGCCAGAGAATGCGTCTTTGGGGACCGTCGTCGGGATGCTGAGTGGTACTAATTTTGCGAGTAACCAAAAACCGATCTATGCCATTACGGCTGGAAATTCCGCGGCGGCGTTCAGTATTGATCCAAAGACGGGTCGAATTTCCGTCGCGGACGCCAGTCAACTCGATTTCGAAACCTCTCCGACTTTCGAATTGACAGTCCAGGCGACGTTGCGAAACGGGGCTCCAGCCTCTGGCACGGTGACGATTACACTGAGTGATCAACCCGAGATTGCGGCAGTGACGCTGGATCAGGCTTCATTGGCCATTCCCAATGGCACGACACCGACCCGAATCGATCCCTCGGCCAGTATTGACCTGGCCGGTGATTCGCCAGCCAGTTTGTCTGGAACGCAATTAGTGATTGGAATAACAGCGGGTCGCCAAAGCGCCGATCGCCTCAGTATCCTCGGACAGGGAACGGCTGCAGATCAATTGCAGGTCAAAGGCAAAACATTGCGTTCAGGGATGACCACGATCGGCGTCATCACTGGGGGCAAGGGCAAGGCCGCCAATCTCGTCGTGACATTCAACGCGGCTGCCACATTGAATGAGGTTCAGGAGACCTTGCGACAAGTCAGTTTCTCAACCAAATCCCACACGGCGGGCAGCGTTGCCCGCCGGGCCGTGATTCAGGTGCTCAATCTTGGCGGGAAAAACAGCACTGCCGCGCATCGCGATCTGCGACTGCCTTGAAGGAGCAACGCTGAATAAGACGGTACTACGTCTGGAATTCATCGGCGTTGTCATTGGGAGGCTTGGTTATGGTGTTTCTCGAACGCAACACAGTCTGGAATTGGACGCAAAGTGTTTATCTGGCGCCGGCGCCCTTTAACAGGCTCGTCGTTGTTCAATCGTGCGACGCCTTTTTAGTTTCTGACGAACTTCGAGCCTGTTACATTTGGCGGAAGCAAGACGGTTCCTTTGTGCGGACTAAACTGTTCGGGCGAGGCGTCGAATCAATCGGCAGTCTTACTCTGGATGGTGTCGATCTCCTGCTCATCGGTTTCTCTGACGGTGAATTGTCGCTTCTCTCTGCCCAGGACGCGAGGATTTATTGGACAGTAAAAATCGGTGACGCTCCGATTTGCGATTTGACAATCTCGGCGGAGATCGGCTGCGTATTTGTGCGTTGCGGAGTTGATGTTGTCAAGCGTTTCGATTTGCAATCAAGATCTGTTGTTTGGTCGAATGAAACAGAGTTCTATACTTGTTCCCTGTTCTGGAATGGATTTCTCGTCTGTGGGGGATGGGAATCGCTATGGCTGGTCGATGTGAAGTCCGGTCTGAAATCCAGGACGATTATCGGCGATATGGCGGTCCACGCTTTGGCGGGTGGACGAAATGAGGAGCTATATTTTGCCTCTGAATCCGTGCTTTTTAGATGGTCTGAGGATCAGGGTCTGAAAAGGATCGAATCTGATCAGGAAGTGGAATCGGTTGCGATCGCGAGCAATGGTACCGTAGTCGTCGGCCTTGCTGACGGACGTTTGGGGGTTGTTGAATCAGAGCGGATAAAAACAATTGAAAATATGAGGCCACATTTTCAAGCGATTACCGAGCTTTCAATTCCATCGAGTGGCAAGATTTTTACGGGTTCGCCTGATTGCCGTATTGGAGTTTGGAAGAATCTTAATTGCATTGATGTACAGGCGGCCGGTTCG
>JAQGHT010000471.1 GCA_028291565.1 Planctomycetaceae bacterium
GATGGAAGCCGTGTTCAATTTCTACATCGCGCCGCATCAGATGCCGATGCTCGCCGAGATGGCCGGCCGCTTTCCCGGGGTCAAGATCATCGTCGATCATGCTGGCAAACCCGACCTGAAGTCGCCGGATTGCTGGGTCGAATTTCGCAAGCTGTTTTCGCTCAAGAAATTTCCTCAAGTCTGGATCAGCAATTCTGAACCCTATGAGATGTCAGAACTCAAACGCTATCCGTACGAGGACACATTGCCGTTCTACAAAGCCATCTACGAAGAGTTCGGCGGCAAGCAATTGGTGTGGGGCACGGGATATCCCCGGCCGCGGTGGGAACTGCCCATGGATCAAGAACTGGAATTCGTGGACAAATATTGCAGCTTTTATTCCAATGTTGATCGAGATCTGATGTTGGGCAAGAACGCCCTGCGAATCTGGAAATTTCCCACGCAATGACTCTTCACCGACGCAGTGATTCCAGGGGAACGAATCCCTTCTGCTGCAAGGCCGTCCCAAACCAGACGCTTCCGGGAAATCTCGGCGTCTTTCCCCGCGGTAGGTTGGCACTGGTTAACGCCTTGTTTTGTCGAGAGATTCTGGACTCAAACACCTGTTCCGCGGCGAGCGGTGGCGCGGAAAAAGAGCGGTTTCGGGTGCCACTGGCTTTGCCAGTGTTTTTGGTTCTCTGGACTCTCGATGGATGCTGTGATCGTTCGTGAGTCCAACTGCGAACGGCACTGGCATAGCCAGTGGCACCCGCATTACTATTCTTTCGTCAGTGCCCCCCACGCCGACGAGAGAACTCCATGGCGATTCCAGCACCCTTGGGTTACGCTATTGGTGATTCCACCCGAAACGGCTCTTGGCGTGCCTGCTCCGCTTACTGTAGATTTGATTCCAAAAGCTGCACTCGAATAGAAAGCGATTGACAGTATGATCTGGAAAAACGTGTTGATCCTGGCATTCGTGGCAGCGAACACAGTGATGATGTATGGAGACCGCGCAGATAAAGAGCCCCCCAAAAAAGAGCCCTCAAAACCAGCCGTCGCGGTGAAAAAGCCCGTAGACCGAACGGTTGCGGACGTGACGACGGTTCCGACCCGCAGGGTCGTTATCCAAGGGACCTGTAACGATCGAAACTCCAAGAGAATTGCGAATTCGTCAGTCACGGTCTTTTGGAGCCCTGGAAAATCAGAGCCGCTGGAATTGACCGAGACGGCGATGATTTATGACGATTGCAAATTTCTCTTTCGGACGATCTTTACCGAAATGCCTCGTCGCCGAGACCTGGTTGTTGTCGCCACCGCACCCAATTATGCCCCGCAAAAGTTCGTGCTCGATCAGGATCAAGCTGAAGAAATCAAACTCTCAATCGTATTGGAACCGGCGCCGGGAGAGTTTAAGAATTTCGATGAGCCGGCCTTGCAGTTGGGCAAATATGTCGTGCTGCCACCGCCCGGACGCAGACCAGGACGGCGTTATCGCGTGGAAACCCCAGCCAATCGACTGCTGGATCAGCTGTACGCGCTCAATCGCAATAAAAATTTGTTTCAGGCCTTAGATTTGTATCAGGATCGCTGGCTGCGGACTCTCAAAGATCTTGTCGACCTCGGATCAACGGCCATACCGGAACTCATCGCGGAACTCGACGATACCCAAGACAGCACAATGCTCCGCAGCCTGGGATTCGTCCTGCGGGCAATTGGTGACAAGCGAGCCGTGCCGGCACTGATTCGAGCAATCCCCAAAACTCTGATGCCCTACTACCCGCAAGTCGAGTTTTCTGCACGAAATCCTGAACTGCTTAAGTTCGGCCAGCGACACCAAGTCTATCCGGATATCAAAAAGGATATCTATTTCCTGACTCAAGCGCCGCGGGAGATCTTTCACGCTCTCTATCATTTGACGGGGAAGAAACTCAATGATGACCAAATCCTCACGTTGTATGCCGAGGAATTCTCCGCACGCCAATATGCGAAGAAGAAAATCTTTCAGCACGCTGCGGAGCAATGGGCCGAATGGTGGGAGAAACATTGGTCTGAGTTTGTGACGGATCAATCCTATTCACAGGTGAATCTGGCGGCGGTGACGCGACCAATCACTCCGTGGGAATTGACACCTGGAACCCGGTTCAAAGTCGTGGGAACCGGCTCAAATTATTTGTTGGAGTCGGTTTTTGACTGGAACGCGAAGAATGTCCTGTACGACTTCGACACTGGACGATTGGGATCGCTGCCCGAGAAGTGGCTGCCCATCAAGGCGCCCGCTGAGGATCATGCGGCTTTTCGGAAACGTATTGAAGCCAATCTGCCTGAAATCGTGAAATGGGCTGCGGCGGCTGGCTATGATATGCTGGGCACCGAATTCATTTCACCTCTGAACGGTAAACGTCACTACGCCTTGTATTCCATCGACATGCAGATCTGGCAACTCCGTTTCGACAAAACTCCGGTTGCATTCCCTGAATTCACGCTCGAAGAGCTTCAAGCATCGGCAACCAGGCGTGATACCTGGCTGTTACCGGTCGATCCAAAAACCAAAGCGATTCATCCAACCGGAGTTGCGATGTTCCTGTATATCACACGTGAAAAAACACCGGGCTTCGTCCGAGTCGGTGTTGAAACCCAAAAGACGAATGCGATTGTGAATGGGCTGTTGGGGGCCAACGCCAACCGTCCATTTGGCCAAGACGACGAGCTGAATCCCTCACATGACTCGAATGGACGTCGTTTCGGCTGGACGAGTTTGATGAAAGCCTATCCGAAATTGGGAAACTGATGTGTCGGCAATTCAGCTCGTACAGAAGCGGTAAAAACAGTCGCGCAAACCGTGGCGTTTGCCTAACTCATTAAGGATTTGCGCAGCAATAAGTGCGTAAGATGGGCACCCTTGCCCGTCGATGACCTGAAAGGCCGTCGGCAACTTCCGACAGTGATTGATGTGCCGATCCTAAACGGGGACGTCAACGTCTTTCGTCAACGTTGGAAAGAGCCGCAAAAGACGATAGATTGGCGGTCGGATTACGCCCTCGTAGCGGCTCGCGCGGGACATCGGTGCGAATACTGCCACGCAGACTCGTAAGGACCGAGGAAATAATTACTGTCCGAACTATTGACAATTCGTTATTGAACCACGGATCACACAGATTACACAGATGAATTCAAATGAGCGACGAAAACATGCACATTCGCCAGGGATTTCAAATGTTTTATCTGTGTAATCCGTGTAATCCGTGGTTGATTTGCGATAAATAGCGACTGCACTATGACACTTAAACTATCTGACAGTAATTACTTTGCCGGTCCTAAGACGAAATCATAGGGAAGGGAAAGCGGGAACATTCTACGTTTCAAGCTCACGGTGATTCGCGCGGAGAGGCAAGTCTTCCCGATTATCGAACTTCAAAACAATGCCACCCCGCCCTGGAGCCCCCCACCCGTCCCCGGTGCCGACCCATTGAACATTCAGACTCCGATTATCTGAACCGGTCCTGTTTTCTCTTCCCCGACAAGGCGAATACAACTGTGTTTAATCGACTTACCTCTGACACCGCATTCATCAGGCCATTTCCACGCTACGAAGATGTCTTTACTGATAATCTGGAGCTTCACAGGAAGCATTTCCTGCCGCTCGTGTCAGTGGATATGTCTTTCGTTTTTGATGACCTCGATTTTTGGCTTCATTTTGTAACTCCCATCGAGCCACTATTGGAAGGCAACGTCGGAGACCACACCGACGAGTATTTTGACTTCTATAACAGCGTAGGGCAAGTCGCATTTAAGGTCACAGATGGCAAGTATTCTTTCAACGGAGATTTTAATTTCTTCACTTATGAAAGCGGCACGATCTTTAAGGTTTGGCCGCAGCAAGCCGATGCGATCCACCAAGACTACCGCGATCGACTTGCATCGTACGAGCAAACTCGAAACAACTTCCTGAAATATGGGGGCATCCCCTACAGTGCAGCCCAGCAGCTGGAATCAGAGAACGACTATTTCGCTCCGTTCGTCGGAGAGCTGGGCGGAGAAGTCCCGTTTGGAAATTGGGGCGACCAGATCCCTCGGAATCGAAAAGGCAATCCATTCCAGTATATTGGGGAGGTTACTGGATTTTCCTATTGCGATCGCACTGCTGACGGAATTCTCCTCTTTTATGATCCCGACGAACAGATCGCACTTCTGATTTTTGACTGGAGTTGAAAATGGTCAAAGGGACAGACTCCATTGATACGTTGCCAATGAGCCACACATCGCTGAAATGACGGAATTAATGGCATACGACGCGTATGTTGCAGTCAACCGCCGGGGCGAGAAGATCGAGCGAAAAATGGGTGTATCGGAATCGCAGTAGCGTAAATTGATCAGACAAGCGGCTCATTGAGCGGGCAGGGCCACCAGACGCCAAAGTAGCGGCACGTCTTCCCTATTATCGAACTTCAAAACAATGCCACCCCGCCGAAGGTTTGAGGGATTCTAACGAACCCGTACAGGATTTTTAACGCTCAGGCTGGCAATTGACATCGGCTGACATTTTCTGGACGATGGTTGAACCCACACATCAGTTCAACCGTATCCCTGCCGTGAACCCGCCGATGACCACTCCTGACAAGAAGTCCATGACCGAGCGCGACATCTGCACGAAGTTCGTCGTCCCCGCTCTGGAGGCCGCGGGATGGAACATCATGACGCAGGTCAGTGAAGAGTATTTCTTCACCGATGGACGAATTACCGCAAGGGGAAAGATCGTCAAACGTGGCGAACGAAAACGTGCCGACTTCCTGCTGAGCTACAAAAAGAACATCCCGCTGGCAATTATCGAGGCCAAGGACAATACGTTTGAAGTCGGTTCTGGGATGCAACAGGGACTCGGTTATGCCGACACGCTCGACATCCCGTTCGTCTTCAGTACCAATGGTGACGGGTTTTTGTTCCATGACCGATTGACGAAGTCCAAACCGGTCGAGAAGTTTCTAACGCTGGAGGCATTCCCCTCCCCGAGGGAACTCTGGGAGCTCTATCGCCAGCATACGGGAATCACTCCGCAGGCCGAACCAATCGTCACGTTCGATTATTATTCGGACGGAAGCGGACGGTCGCCCCGGTATTACCAGTTGATTGCGATTAACCGCACGATTCAGGCCATTGCACTTGGTCAAAAGCGGATCCTGCTGGTGATGGCGACGGGAACCGGCAAGACGATGACCGCCTTCCAGATCATCTGGCGGTTGTGGAAGTCGGGGGCCGCCAAGCGGATACTGTTTCTTGCCGACCGGAACATTCTGGTCGATCAGACACGGACTAACGACTTCAAGCCGTTTGGCGCGGCGATGACCAAGATCACCAAGCGGACGATCAATAAAGCGTTCGAAATTTACCTTTCGCTGTATCAAGCTGTGTCAGGCACTGAAGACACCCAGAACATCTACAAACAGTTTTCGCCTGACTTCTTCGATCTGGTTGTTATTGACGAATGCCATCGGGGAAGCGCTGCGGACGATTCCAACTGGAAAGAGATTCTCAATTATTTCAAGAATGCCACCCACATCGGTCTGACAGCAACTCCCAAGGAAACCAAGGACACTTCGAACATCTACTATTTTGGCGAACCGGTTTACACGTATTCGCTGAAACAGGGGATCGAAGACGGGTTTCTGGCTCCGTACCGCGTCATCCGTATTGACATCGACAAGGATCTTTCCGGCTGGCGTCCGGAATTCGGCAAGGTCGACAAACATGGTGAGCTGATCGAGGATCGGATTTACAATCAGAAGGATTTCGATCGGAATCTGGTCATCGACAAGCGAACAGAACTGGTTGCCAGGAAGGTGACCGAGTTCCTGAAGGCGACGAACCGCATGGACAAGACCATCGTCTTTTGTGAGGACATCGACCACGCCGAACGGATGCGGCAGGCCCTGGTCAATGAAAATGCCGACATGGTCCAGAAGAACAGCCAATACGTGATGCGAATCACTGGCGATTCGGAAGAAGGCAAGGAAGCTCTCGATCCGTTCATTACACCATCGGAAAAATATCCCGTCATCGTCACGACGTCCGAACTGATGACGACTGGGGTTGATGCCAAGACCTGCAAACTGATCGTCCTGGACAAGAACATCAAGTCGATGACCAAGTTCAAACAGATCATCGGCCGGGGGACTCGGATCGACGAGGATTACGGGAAGCTGTTCTTCACCATCATGGACTTCAAGAAGGCGACCGAACTGTTCGCTGACGAAGACTTCGATGGGCCGGCCGAAATGATCTATGAGCCCAAAGGGGAAGACCCGATCGTTCCGCCGGAACTGACGGAAGACGGTGACGGAACTGAAACCGGTGAAGCTGGCCCCGAGACGGACGACGACGGGTTTCCCCTGGACGGTGATCGAACCGAAACCGATCCGGGCGATGGTCCAGAAATCCCTGGTGACGGGGACTGGAAGGATCTGCCGCCGGATGGAAAACGCAAACGCAGAAAATACTACATCGGGGACCTGGAAGTTTTTGTCGTGGCCGAACGCGTTCAATACTACGGTCCGAACGGCAACCTGATCACGGAATCTCTGCGAGACTACACCCGCAAAGCCGTTCGCAAGGAATTCTCGACGCTGAACGTCTTCCTGCAAAAATGGACGGGAGCCGCTCAAAAGCTGGCGATTATTGCCGAACTTCAAGAGCATGGCGTGATGCTCGACGAGCTGGCGGAAGAAGTCGGCAAGGATCTCGACCCGTTCGATCTGATCTGCCATGTCGCCTTCGATCAACCACCGTTGACGCGACAGGAACGAGCCAACAACGTCAAGAAGCGGAATTACTTTGCCAAGTATGGCGAACAGGCCCGGACAATTCTGGACGCATTGCTGGACAAATACGCCGATGCGGGGATCGACAGTATCGAAGATCTCGGGATCTTGAGGGTTTTTCCGTTCAGCAAGTTTGGAACGCCGGTCGAGATCATCAAACTGTTCGGGGGCAAGGACGAATTTCTGGCCGCCCTGCAAGAACTGGAGGCCGCACTGTATGCTGTCGCGTGATACGTTTTGGTTCCGTCACCACAAGAAGCGCTTTGAGAAAGTTGTGATCGGGATTTCAAATGGTTGATGAATCGCAAGAAGCACCTGACATTGCTGTCCCCAAAACCACCTTGCGTGCGGTCCAAATCCTCATTGGATGTTCGGTGACATTTCTCGTCCTATTGGCGACTATCGTGCTGTGGCTCGTTTTGAATGATGATTCCAAACAAGAAGGGAAATCTTCTGTTCTCCTGACATCCGTCGCTTGCGGATTCACGGGGATCGCATTTTTCGTCAAATTCAAAGTTCTGGATTCGATCTTTCAGTTTGTTGCGTGGCATAATGTTCCCCCTGAAACCTGCAACCTCTCCCGATTCAAGCGGGGATCGCACTATCTCTGTGGGGTCATCGTAAACGCCGGTTGTTACTTCTTTTCGGCTTTGATGTGTTGGATCATGTTTTTCCTGGAACACGAATTCGCCACCATCGCATTGGGAGTGACTTTGATATTCTTGATGTTGGTTGAATTTCCACGAATATCCTATGCAAATGCATGGTCGAAACGGTACTTTCAACGCCCGGCTACGATTCCGAACGGCTGATTTCAAAACCGCAGTTTCAATAATTACTTTCGACCAACGGACCGACTAAAAAACTCGATGCTCAACTCTGCGACGATTAAATCAATTCAAGACATCATGCGGAAGGATGTCGGCGTGGACGGTGACGCCCAACGCATTGGCCAGTTGACCTGGATGATCTTCCTCAAGATCTTCGATGACCGGGAACTCGAATGGGAGATCAATGAAAAGCGGTATCGTTCGCCTGTTCCGGAACCGCTCCGCTGGCGGAATTGGGCCGCTGATGCCGAAGGTCTGACCGGGGACGAACTGCTCGATTTCGTCAACAATCAGTTGTTCAAGACGCTGAAAAACCTGTCTGTTGATGGTGACCGCCGCGCCCTGGTGATGCGGTCTGTCTTCGAAGACGCTTTCAATTACATGAAGTCGGGAACTCTGTTGCGGCAGGTTCTGAACAAGCTGAATGAAAGTCTCGACTTCAATAGCTCGGCCGATCGGCATGTGTTTGGCGATATCTACGAACAAATCCTGAAGGATCTGCAATCGGCCGGGAACGCCGGGGAATACTATACGCCCCGAGCCGT
>JAQGHT010000472.1 GCA_028291565.1 Planctomycetaceae bacterium
AATTTCTCCCAACCTTGACCCAAAATTGATTGACTTCGGCTTTGTTCGCAGTGAATCGAACTCCAACAAACAGTCTGTCTCCATTGAGTTTGCTGGAACGCGGACCTACATGTCTCCGGAGGCGATGACTGGAATTCTTGAAAAAGTAACATCCAAATCGGACATTTGGAGTCTCGGCGTCATTCTGTTCGAACTTCTCTCCAACGAACTTCCTTTCGGAGAGAAACCGCACCCGGAGCGGATGCGGCTTGCCCATATGTTGAAGCTTCGGGAAATTTCCCCAAATCTTCCGGAACCACTGATCAAGATCGTCCAACGATGCTTGGAATGGAATCCTAAAAGGCGGTTCTCGGCTGAGGAATTGGTCAATGAACTCGCTGGCCTGCAACGGCGTGGTGCAAATCATCGAGTCTCACGGTTGCCGCTGGTTCTTGATTGCACAACACGCGTCCACGACTTAACAAGACGGGGAATCGTTCTGCTTGCAATTGCGGCATTGTGTGTCCTGCTCTTGCCACTTATGGCAAGGTTTTATGTTATTGCGGTCATGCAAGCGTCAATTGCCAACGGAGAAACTCTTTCAAAGCGGCAACTCCTGCATGTCAATCGAATGGGCTTGGCACAACTGTCTTTCGAAAGCGGGTTTAAGAGTCAGGCAATTGCACAGCTTGAAGCATGCTTTGTAGCCCCGGGCGAGACGGACATGCGTGGGCGTGAGTGGGCCTACCTGTGGCATTTAGTACATAGTGATGCAATGGCATTCAAAGGCCCTGAAGGCACTGTCACGAACGTCGCATTTTCGCCTGATGGACGATTCCTCGCTTCGAGCAGTTGGGACAAGACGGTTCGCATTTGGGGCATTGATGATGGGCAAGAACGATTAGTCATCAGGACAGATAATCCCCATCCTCAAGTGGCATGGTCTCCTGATGGGACGCAGTTCGCAGCTGGTCACCATTGGATCGGAACTTGGAATACTGCGAGCGGGATGGCGCTGCGTAGATTTCAAAACATAACCGACAAAGGTGTCGAATGCTTGTTGTATTCTCCTGATCAGTCGTTACTTGTCGCAGGATTGAGAGATGAGACTTCGAATGGTAATAAGGACCATTCGGTCGCGATTTTTGAAGTCGCAACGGGAAAGCTTGTCAAGGAATTGAGCGGACATTCAGGCGCAGTCCGATGTCTGGGATTCGTCTCGAATGGTCAGCTTCTCGTATCCGGGGCAGGGGATGGTCAGATTATCGTTTGGAATAAGGATGAGTGGAAGGCAATTCGAAAATGGGCAGCTCATGGTGGAACGGTCAGCGGCCTCGCTGTCAGCCCCGACCAACACATTGTTGCATCGGTTGGCTGGGACGCGACCGTTCGCCTTTGGGATACTAAGCTTTGGCAATCGCAGGCGGCTTATGAAATCGATGAAAAAAGTTTACGAGCGGTGTCTTTCTTTCCCGATGGCGAAACACTGGCAATTGCAGGTGAAAGTGGGAATGTTGTTTTCTTAGATCCAAAAACCGGAAACAGAAAGTACTCGTGTTTGCCGCACCCAAACATGGGTTGGGGTTTAGCTGTCAGTCCTGATGGAGCTTGCCTTGCAGCGAGTGGTGAACGTCCTCGCATACCGGGAAATTCAGGCGCTGGAGGTGGCGGTGGTTTCATTAAATTGTGGAATGTTAAAAGTGGTGACGCACAAAAACTGACAACCTCGCGGGACCACCGTGCGACCGACCAATTCGAGATGCCAAGATGGAGCACGTCCCTTGCATCTCTGACTTCACCGGACCGTGTCGTGGCTGGTCTCGACGATGGAACGCTGCAAGTCTGGGATTTGACTCAGGAAATCAGCAGCCCTGCGAAGACGGTCGCTGCTCACAGGAGCCCAACTCGTGCGGTCGTAGCAATTCCGCACACTGATCTATTGGCATCCGCTAGTGAGGATGGACAAATTTCAATTTGGGACACTGCTGAGTTCAAACTGAAGAAGCAAGTCGGCCAGATTGGCGAAGGGGTGCTTGCGATGTGTGCATCCGACGATGGTCGCCAGTTGGTTGCTTCAACAATACAAAATCGCTTGCTAGTTTGGAATGTCGCATTTTTCGATTCACCTCGTACTTTGGACCTTGGCCCGACCCCCGCACTTGTCGTTGCAGCGTCTCTGACCGGCGATTGGATCGCCACCGGAGACGGTTTTGGCAAAGTGTGCATTCGATCAGCGGCGTCGGGAGTGATACAAAGGGAGTTTCATGATCATTCTGGTTGGATGACGGCTCTCCTGTTTTCTGACGATGGAAATTGGCTCTTCTCAGCGGATAGTGATGGAGTGGTGTGCGCGAGAAAGTTGGACAGTGTCGCCCGAGTTGTTCGGTTTGCGGGACACTTTGACCGTGTGATGGGACTTGCCTACACAGATGACGGGCGGCTCGTTTCTGCAAGTTGGGATAAGACTGTCAAGTTCTGGGATCTGGATACGGGACTGGATCTTCTGACCCTTCGTGGTGCGACTCATGCGTTGAACTCGGTCTCAGTAACTCCTAAGAGTGAACGACTATTTGTCGGGGTAGAAGTGAAAATT
This sequence comes from Planctomycetaceae bacterium, assembly GCA_028291565.1. Taxonomy (GTDB): domain Bacteria; phylum Planctomycetota; class Planctomycetia; order Planctomycetales; family Planctomycetaceae; genus JAKFVC01. The sequence goes on from JAQGHT010000472.1 coordinate 2,573, forward strand.
GGTCCTCGCTCCGGCCGAATTCTCGGATGGCGGGCGGCAAAACCATTGGAGGTTTGGGATCAAGTTCTTCAGCAACATTCGATTGCTGACGCCCCACATGATGAAAACTTGGTGTTGGTCCGCTGTGCGTGGACTCTCTCTTGCCAACGAGCAGAATTAGGCCCGGTTGATTCTCAAAATAAAAGTCGTTGGTTGCAGCAAGGTCGCGATATCTTGATCCAGCGGATGAAAAAGTTGCCGAAAGATTCACGCGTTGCGAAATGGATCTCGCGGTTCGAAGGTCAATTGCAAGCAATTCACACTCCATGATGCGTTTCTGAATTCCAGGCAACTAACTTACGGAGTCGACCGACTTCTGACTATTTTCCAGGCAATTGTCAAGTAGGGGACTGAGCGCTCCCTACGATCAGAGACGAACGCGCAGCTCGATGTTCGAATCTTGTACTGTAAAGTTGAAATCACCACGAATTTTCTGAACTGTCCAGCCCGATCAGATGGACTTGCATAACTCCTTTTATGCTATGCTCGAACCCGAATCGATTTCTTTCCGTCACCGCATGTCAGATCACGACAAGTTCTCATCGGCCCGTCAACTTCCGGCCATTGCCGGAACTCCCTTGCCGACCCTCTTCCTTGACGCCGGTGAGGAAGCATGGCGCCGTATGCTGGAGTTCTTCACTGCCCGGATCCGCAATCACAATACGCGCATGGCGTACGCCCAGGCGGTCGGACAGTTCTCCCGGTGGTGCGCGACACATCACATTGATCTCAAAAACGTGAGCCCTTTTCTGGTCTCTGCCTATATCGAAGAGTTGCAGCAACGCCTGAAAGCGCCGAGCGTGAAACAACACTTGGCCGCGATCCGGATGCTGTTCGACTATTTGGTGACAGGCCAGATCATTCCCACGAATCCGGCCGGCGCGGTCCGTGGGCCAAAATACTCATTAAAGAAGGGACTTACCCCGGTCTTGCTCCCCGATGAGGCGCGAGCGCTGCTGGATTCCATCGACGCGACGACACCAGGTGGCCTTCGTGACCGCGCGCTCATTGGTGTGATGGTTTATAGCTTCGCGCGAGTCGGCGCCGTGGTGGCAATGAACCTTGAGGATTACTTCCCGCAAGGAAAACGCTTCTGGCTGCGGCTGCACGAAAAGGGTGGCAAGTTGCACGATGTCCCCGCCCACCATACTGCCGAGGAATACCTGGATGCGTACCTCGCGGCTCTCGGGCGTGCGACCGCCAAAGGATCACCGCTCTTCCGGACGCTCGACCGTAGCGGACAACTCACGGATCGTCGCATGCATCGCGGCGAAGTGCTGCAGATGATCAAGCGGCGCGCACTACGAGCAGGACTTCCCGCCGCGATCAGTTGCCACACCTTTCGGGCGACAGGGATCACGACATACTTGCTCAACGGCGGCACTCTGGAACACGCCCAACGGATCGCGGCCCACGAGTCGCCTCGCACAACGAAGCTCTACGATCGGACCTCGGATCAGATCAGTCTCGATGAGATCGAACGCATCGTACTCTGAAAATCGACGACAATCCCCTCCTGCTGTCTACATCAAACCTCATTTCTGCCTTTGCCAGTCCCCGTGAACGGACCGAATTCGATCTTCGTATCCGGATGAGTGATGACATTCAAGTCTGGGTGCTTCGATTCCCTTTGATGGAGGCTCGGGACTGATACGCTCCCCTGGCGACGTCAACGCGGAGTGTCATTCCGGCCGTCTCAGGTCTCAGTTTCCACGGCTCTAGGTGGAAGAACGAAGAGGGATCGCACCTTTGGCATTCGTCCCGATCATGTTGAGAAACCAAGGAAAAGCACAGTCCTCTTCCCCCTCAAGCGGCGAGCGGCAAATCCAACCATGCCGATGGTGCGACCGCGTATCGGCCAGCATTCGCAGTCTACTGTAATCCTTCCTGCTCTGCGCTATTGGTGCCCATTGAATTGCGCCCCCTTGCATGAGGATACCCATATGAATGGCTCGACTTTGCACCTTCAGGCAGACCTTTCGAGCGTGCCAATGACTTGAATGAGGGATTTGCCCTATAGGTTTTCACATATGCACAGGATGTGTACATTGCAGTCGGTGCGCCACCAATTTTCAGTTTGAAACAGGATCTGACGAGGAACGAAGGCCAACTCTTATGGCGACGTCATTTTGGCTTTGAAATCACTGAAATGCCTCGTTCTCGGGTGTCAATTAGCAACTTTTTTGACTGCGGCTCGAACCGGCCACCTCAACTGCAATGTCAACTCGATGTATTACACTGCGAGGTTTGGAGAAACATTCCTTTGCACGTGTGACACATCTGGAACATATTTCCACAAAATTAATCATGTCTCTCTTGCATACTACCGTTCTCTGATTTACGATCTGACTGTCAAACCGACTTTCTCCTGATTCGTTCCTTGTCGATCTTCATGCGACTTCTTTTGAGGATGTGTGTTCACAAAAGGTTTTGGTTTGGCGGGCCTTCATCTCAATCGGCTTGTGCTTTCCACGCGGGGTAAACAGCGCGGCAGCTTAACTTGGTTTGTTTATTTCACAGTCCATCCTAAGTCGGACGATTCAGTCAATCCATGCGGCAGGAAGCGGGAAAATGGAGCAACATCGGCTTCGTGTGGCATTCGGGCCGGCAGCACCTGAGTTTGGCTCTTGGCGGTGGCTCGGGTCTGATTTGTGTGATGCGCTGGCTCAGCGATTCGATACGACTGTGTTCGAAAATACGGTTCCGGCATGCGATGTCGCGATCTTTATTAAATTCAAACCCTCGGCAGTGGAATTACGGTCTCTACGGAACCGTGCTGCTCTGGTTTTCTGTCCGGTTGATGTTTATGGGAATCCAACGGAGATTGAAGTCGATGGTTCTTCGCTTTCATGTTTCGATTTGATTGTTGCGCATGCCCGGCGGTTGGAGCGGTATTTTTCCGCGTTCTCCCCGGTGCATTACCTCGATCACCCGCTAAAATATGTTGTGCCGCCTTCTGAATGTCGGGTGACGAGCGGCCCAATACTTTGGATTGGCAATCGGTCCAATCTGCCACCCGTCGTCGAATGGGTCAACCGCCGCGACTTGCCGGAAGAGCTCTGGGTTCTGACGGATCTTGAAACGAATTCTCGTTTTTCTACGTCGGATGGCTTGGGTTTCACTGCCCGCAATCGAGTTCGAGTGGAAAACTGGTCTTGCGAACGCCATTTGGCTTGGTTGAAGTTGGCTCGCGCGGCGTTCGACATCAAAGGTCTGGATTTTCGTTCTCGACACAAGTCGACCGCAAAAGCGTTCGATTACATTGCGTCGGGATTGCCGCTTGCGATGAACCAGACCAGCTCGGCTGTGGAAGTCTTGCGGGCAATGGGTTTCGGTCTGGCATCTCCAGAAGATGTGGGGCACTGGCTATCGAACGAATACTGGGAGGCAACGCAAGAGGTAGGGAAGCAGTTGCGACGAGACTTCGCATTGCCCTGCGTCGCACAGCGATTAGGGAATCTGGTTCAGTCGGCTTGGGCATCATCCTTGATGCGGCGAGAGCCGTTGACTGTGTAGTCTTTCTTTGAAGTCATTGAGCGATTTGCGATATACATTGGACAGTTGACTGGTCGAAGGTGAGGCCGTGGACCACCGAGATTCCGCCAGCCTGTATTTATAGGATTGAACGACATGAGTTGGGCGGATGCACGCGTCGCGGTGGTGTTCGACAACTCGGTTCGCCGGGAGACGACCGGGGTCTATTGTCGCCATGCACTTTCGGAACTCGTTTCCGAAGGACGACTTGCAGAAATCGAGCACGTACTGCCGTGTGAACTTCCTCACGTGAGCATTGGTCAGTTCGATTTGGCACTGCATATAGATGATGGAATGGACTACGAGATTCCTCAATTGGGCTGTCCGTCGATCTTCTGGGCCATCGATACACACATGGATTTTTCCCGATGTCTGAAAAAGGCGAGGCAGGCAACGTGGACTTTTGCATCGCAGAAGATGGGAGCAAAAGACCTTGCGGCAAGTGGGGTTAAACATGTAGCTTGGCTGCCACTGGCCTGCGATCCCGCTCGTCATGCCCGCCAGGATGTTCCAATCGACTTCGATATCAGTTTTGTTGGGAACATTTTTCCTGGGCCACGTTCTGATCTAGTTGAATTCATTCGGAGTGCCTATTCCCGATCGTTTATCGGCCGGAAATACTTCGAAGAAATGGCCCGTGTCTATTCCGCGTCCAAGTTGGTCTTCAATCGCAGCTTGAACAATGACCTAAACATGCGAGTGTTTGAGGGCTTATGCAGCGGATCACTGCTCGTGACTGATGACCTGGCTGAGTTTGGATTGTCCGAACTGTTTCAGAATGAGGTCCACTTGGTCACTTATCGGGATCAGGCCGACTTGAAAATGGTGATCGACTATTTTCTGGTCCACGAAGATGAGCGGGTACGCATCGCTGACGCAGGACGCCGGGAGGTTCTGACCCGCCACACCTATCGTCATCGCATGGAGACAATTCTTGAACAAATCAGCAACTGGTCCACCGATGCGGTTCAGACGCAACGCATCGCCGCCCTTTTGCCCGGCAGTACTCAACTTTCGGAGGTGCCTGATGTGACTGGTTGGCGTGAGTCTCCCGCATGTGAACCGACGTCGTTCATCAAGCAACCCGGCTACTTTGATTGCGCACGTCCGGAAATCCTCGAGTTGATTCCCGCGACAGCTCGGCGTGTCCTGGACATCGGTTGTGGAACTGGAAGACTGGGCGAATTTCTGAAAGCCCGTCAGGACGCAATGGTGACTGGAATTGAAATGAACACAGTTGCCGCCAGATTGGCCGCAACCCGGCTCGATGCAGTCCACGCGATCAACATTGAAGATCCGCTCGTGGAATTCGATGCGGGACAGTTCGATTGCGTTGTGTGTGCGGATATTCTGGAACATCTCCGTCACCCCGAACGAGTTCTCACCAAGATCCAGCACTGGCTGACAGCCGATGGATGTGTCGTCGTGAGTGTTCCGAATGTGCGAAATCATACCGTTATTCGATCGTTGCTGGCAGGAAATTGGACCTACGAATCGGCTGGTCTGTTGGACGAAGACCACGTTCGATTCTTCACGCGACGGGAACTCGAAAAGCTTTTCGTCCGCGGTGGATTCAAGACCCCCGAACTACGCATGGTTACGGGTGAAGGATTCGATTCGTGGGTCCAACAGGGGCGTCCCCGGCAAGTTTCTGTCGGCGGATTGCAAATACGGGCTAGTGGTCAGGATGACGCCGCTGAATTCTTTGCATATCAGTTCTTAGCCCGCTCTCAACCGATCCGGAAACGGAATTGGGGCCTGACGTCGATCATCCTGATTACGCACAATCAATGGCCCTACACACAGCAGTGCCTGGACAGCATTCGTATGCGAACAGACGAACCGTATGAATTGATCGTTGTGGACAACGGCTCGACGGACGGTACCATCAAAGCCCTGAAAAGATGGGGAGGCGTAACTTTGATCGACAACGAGACCAACCGCGGCTTTCCCACCGCTGTGAATCAAGGGCTCGCGATCGCCAAAGGTGACAATTTGCTGTTGCTCAATAATGATACGCTCGTCACTACAGGTTGGTTGAGTCGAATGCTCGATGCAATCCATTCCAAACCGGAAATTGGCCTGCTCGGCCCGGTCTCGAATTGCGTGAGTGGCGAGCAACAGGTCGAGGTGTC
>JAQGHT010000784.1 GCA_028291565.1 Planctomycetaceae bacterium
AAAACAAACGTTCTCTGGCACAATGAATACAAATTGAAGGCGCCGGCTTCGAACATGGTTTCCCCTTTAGTAGTGGGCGATCAGTTATTCGTGGTGAAAAAGGGCGGTCTATCAAGCTCCTTCGACATCACGACGGGGAAGTCGAACTGGCAATTGGCCCGCATCAAAAATATTGGTGACTACTACGCTTCACCGGTCGCAGGAGACGGAAAAATTTATGTCACCGGCGAAAACGGCTTCATTGTCGTGCTTTCGCAAGGGCCGACTCTCAACGTTCTCGCAAAAAATGACATGGGTGAGAACTGTATTGCGACCCCCTCCATCGCCGATGGCCGAATCTTCATTCGCACGCGTGAGAAACTCTATTGCATCTCCAATGAGGTGAAATAAGCATGAATCTGATTCTTGGACGCATGTGCCTGGTATTGACGATCCTGCTGCTGGCGACCGAAGTTCACGCCGGTCCGAAGGTGGACGTGATCGTGGGCAAAGACGCGCCGGAACTGGAGCACTTCGCCGCCGCGGAAATGTCCGCGCAACTCAAACGCCTTTTCGACGCTGATGTTACTATCAGTCAGAAAGTGGCCGGCAGCGAGTCAAACCTGATCCTCATCGGCAGTCCTGCGACGAATCCGGCAATTGCAGCACTCGGAATTCCATTCCCCAAGCTTTCTGATCAGGGGCATCTGGTCAAAAGTGTCGTGGTCGGAAAACAGAAACTGCTGATTGTTGGAGGTGGCTCGCCGGTCGCCACTTTATGGGCGGCCTATGAGTTGGGCCATCATTGGGGAATTCGCTATGCCTTATTCGGTGACATGGATCCGGCAGTGAAGCCGGAATTCAAACTTGAGGGGCTGGATCTGTTACTCGAACCGGCCTTGAAACTCCGGACCTGGCGCACGATCAACGATTTTCCGATCGGGCCGGAATCTTTTGGTCTGGCTGAGCACGAACTCTTGATCAGGCAACTGGCCAAACTGAAGTACAATCGTCTCATGCTGTCGGTCTACCCGTGGCAGCCGTATGTCGACTTCGAATTTCGTGGATTAAAAAAGCAAACCGCCATTCCCTGGTTCGGCTATCGCTACCCGGTGGATGGCGACACTGCGGGCCGAGCCGTTTTCAAAGGCGCCAAATTCTTCGAGAACCCCGATTTCGTGGGGAAGAAATCGTACGCCGAGCGGATTGCCGCGGGGACTCATCAGGCTGCGGGAATCATCAAAGTGGCTCGCAAACTGGGGATGAGTACCGCGCTCGCCTTTTCGCCGCTGGAATTTCCGCGTGAATTCGCAGCCGCTCTTCCTGAATCGAAGCAACTCACCGGACTGGAACAGCTCACCATTGGTCCCGGGGCCAAGCAAGGCATCAATGACCCGATTCTGATGGCGCTGGTGAAGGCGCAAATCCGAGCCTATCTGACAACCTACCCTGACGTTGACACACTATATCTGTCGTTGCCAGAATTTCCCGAATGGGGCGAACACGCCGAAGAGGCCTTTAAAGAATTGGACTCGCGAAGTGGAATCGGCAAGCTCACTAGCTTAGAGAAACTGACGCACGCGGCCCGAGATCGCCGTTTAATCGCCTCTGGCGACCGAGGGGCGCAGGCCCTGCGAGGAAACATCGCCGCGTTGGAATTCTTCAATCGGATGCTTGCGGACAAAAGCCTGCTTGAATTGCCCGGAGGACGCGTTGCAAAGGTTGTGGTGACAGAAGTTGATCCGGCGCTCTTTCCTTTCCTCGACAAACTCATCCCGGCCGGAATCGGGACCCTGCACTTTGTCGACTATACCGCCCGGCGCGTGGCTGAAAATCTCCCACTTTTGAAAACAGTTCCGACTCGGACGGTCCCGAGCAGCCTGATTCTGACTTTGGCCGACGACAATGTCGGCATGCTGCCTCAGATGTCGTTTTCCTCGTTGAAGACGCTTATGGATGAGCTTCACGCTGGAGGTTGGGAAGGGTTTTCGACTCGATATTGGATCCTCGGTGATCTCGATTTGAGTGCTTATTACTTGAGCCGCGTCAGTTTCAATTCGAAACTTACACCACAGCAGGCGCTTGAGGATCTGACCACGGCGGCACTGGGTGAAGGGACATTCGGGCGAACGATGAAAGCCTTTGAATTGGTGGAGCAGGCAACGACGCTGATCGATCAGAACGACATCGGTTTCGCGTTTCCAATTCCGAACGTCATTATGAAGCATTACGCCAGCGCTGAACCCGTCCCAGAATGGATGGGGAAGGCCAGTGGTCTGTACGCCGATGCGATGAACGAGATGTACCGTATTAACTCCAGAGCACGCGAAGGAAATCGAGACTTCAGTTTGTATCTGGCGCGACGATTTGAGTTCGGTATGGAGTATCTCAATTGCGTTCAGGCCGTGCGAAAAGCCGGAATCGCCAAAGCGAAAGGCGACAAGGAAACGCAAACCGCCGAACTCGAAAAAGCCGTCGAGTCGCTGCACGGTGCGTTGAATGCTTTGAGTGCCGTGGCGCGCAGCAATTGTGATCGTGGAATTATCGCCGTGTTGAATGAATATGGGTACCGTCCTCTCAAGAAGGAACTGGAAGCGGAATGACCATGACCGAGCCTCTTGTCTATTTGACCGGGAAACTCGTTCCAGCCTCACAGGCCCATCTGGCGATCTTTGACGCTGGCATTGTTCTTGGCGCAACAGTCACCGAAATGACACGGACCTTTCGGCAGCAACCCTACCGGTTGGACGACCACATGGACCGGCTGTTCCGATCGTTAAAATACACTCGGATGGATGTCAGTGTCAGTAAGGCTGAACTGGCGGCCGTTTCGCGGGAACTGGTGGCGAACAACGCGAAACTCATTGATCCCGCCGATGAATTGGGACTGATTCATTTTGTGACTGCGGGAGAATTCCCAGTCTATGCCGGTTCCGCTGGTCGGGCGGCGCGGCTGACGCCGACTGTGTGCGCCCATACGTTCCCGATGCCATTTGAACTTTGGGCTTCCAAGTTGGACACCGGCTCGCATCTGGTCACGCCCTCGATACGCCACGTGCCTCCCCAATGCTACGATCCGAAAATGAAGTACCGTAGTCGCATGCACTATTATCTGGCCGACAAGGAAGCCCAACTCGTCGACCCCGATGCTTCAGCGCTGTTGCTCGATCTGGCCGGTAATGTGACGGAAACGGGCGGAGCGAATTTTCTTATCGTGGAACGTGGAACGATCGTCTCGCCAACTCTCACCAATACGTTGCCCGGAATCAGCCGGGCCACGGTCATCGAACTGGCGGCGAAGCTCGGGATTCCGTTCGTTGAAAAAGATATTCAAGTGCATTCAGTCATGAATGCCGACGAAGCATTCACCACGACGACCCCCTACTGCATCATGCCCGTCACAAAAATTAACGGTGTTCCCATCGGCGACGGTAAACCTGGGCCAATCTGGCGTCGTCTGATGGCAGCCTGGAGCGAACTCGTCGGAATCGATATCGAGCGCCAGATGCGGGATAGTGCGAAACGCCGGACGATGGCCTGAGGTGGCATAACTCGGCGTGTTGTGATTCGGTTCTTGACGCGAACCTCAGACGTTGGCTCGTTCAGGGGCCCCAATCGTCAAAGACCAAAGATCGCCCTTCAGCAGGAAGAACAGTCGGAATGATCAAGTCCGCCGGATCAGGGATCGTCTATCGCAATCCGAAGCCTCACCTGGCCTCCATCCATGCCTGGCATCCCTCGATTGTCCAATTCGAAAATGGAGATTTGTTAGCCACATTCGATTTGGCGGAAGCCGGAGAAAGTCTCGACTATCATACCTGTTTTTCGCGATCGACTGACGGCGGCGAGACATGGTCAACGCCTCAGCCACTGTTTCAGGACTCGATCACTCGGAGATCCACGCACTCCGTACGAATCGGTAAAGTGTCCGACGGCGAAGTGGTGGGAATGGGGGCTCGATTTTATCGCGATGATCCCAATGAGGGCCTGATCAATCGCGCGAATCTGGGCTATGTTCCCATGGATCTTTTTTTGCTCCGCAGTGTCGATGCCGGGCAAACCTGGCAGGGGCCAGAACCGGTCAGCCCACCATTGGTAGGCCCCGGGTTTGAGTTGTGCCATCGTATTATCGAATTGGCAGATGGCCGCTGGCTCTTTCCAACTTCAACGTGGAGGGGCTGGAGTGGTGACGCTCCGCACGGCATGCAGGCCATCGCCTTCGTCTCATACGACCGAGGAAAATCGTGGCCGGAATATCTGAAACTCGTCGACCAGACCGACCGCGGAGTCATTTCCTGGGAGCAGGGTTTGACGCAACTTGCAGACGGCAGGATCCTCGCGGTGGTTTGGTCTTTCGAAGAAGCCACAGGCAAAAGTCTGCCCAACCGGTATACGATTTCTC
>JAQGHT010000794.1 GCA_028291565.1 Planctomycetaceae bacterium
TTGCAGCAGGCCGTTGTGTGATGGCCTTGTTTGATCCAAGATCAAGGGATTGGTGATTGCGAAATTCATAGACAATCACGAAACTCCGTGGCTGCGGGCCTCTGAGGCCATGACTGTCTGAGCTGACGCTGGCCGTAACCGCTGGATTCCGACTCGTTTTGATTCGCCGGTCTTCAACGACCGAAATCGCATCCCTGATCCACAACCTCGCAGAATTGCAGGAAAACTGATGCCACAACCTGACCTTCAAGCCCGTCTCGATTTCGCCCTGAATGCTTATGCGGCGGCGAAAACCTTGATTCTCGGCTATTACCAAGCCGCTGAATTGGAAGTCGAACGGAAGCGGGATTCCAGCCCGGTCACCGCGGCGGACAAAGGCGCCGAACAACTTCTGCGGGCCGAGATCGCGCAAAAGTTCCCGGGTGATGGTGTACTCGGTGAGGAATTCGGTGACACACCTGGAAGCAGTGGTTTTCGCTGGATTCTCGATCCGATTGACGGCACAAAATCGTTCATTCACGGCGTTCCATTGTTCGGGACACTGATTGGTCTGGAATACGAAGGACAATGTGTGTTGGGAGTTTGCGGATTTCCTGCATTGGAAGAAGTCGTTTATGGTGCAACCGGCCTGGGTGCCTGGTGGCAGCGGGGCGCGGCGGCACCGCGCCGAGCCTGGGTTTCGAAGGTTGAAACGCTGTCTGAAGCCCTCTTTTGCTGCACGTCAATCCAGCGGTGGGATACGATCGGCCGACGAGACGCGTTCGATTCCCTGGTTTCAAAGGCACAATTGGCCCGAGGCTGGGGCGATTGTTACGGGCACGCGCTGGTCGCCACGGGCCGCGCCGACGTGATGGTGGACGCGGGGTTGAATCCCTGGGACGGTGCCGCTCTGGTCCCGATTATTCGGGAAGCCGGCGGACATTTCGTCGATTGGAAGGGCCAACCGACGATTTATGGCGGCAACGGCGTGTCAGTCAATGCTCATTTGAAGGACGAAGTGTTGGCGATTCTGGCCTGAGCTCGCGCAATTGAAAGTCGAATCCGATTTCGGAAGATGGAAACGGACGGTTAACCAAGAATCTTCGCCGGCACCGCCTGTCACCCTTCCGAAGTGGATTGTTTTCGTTGATCCGCTCGAGGTTCCGCTGACGATCGCGAAAACAAATGCGATAAGTCTGTTATTGCGATGGAACCAAGTCACATGGTAACCTGCAGTCTATGGATGTATCGCCACAAACACCCCGTCGAACCTGGAAGCAGAGGATCCTCACCTCTGCAATGTGGTGGTGGATTTGTTTAACCTGGTATGCCTTGTCAATCGGTCCGATGTATTGGACCTGGCACAGCGCCGCAATGGTCGAAGAGCCGTCCTTTATTGAAGTGTTTTATCGCCCATTACTGTATTTGTGCCAGATTCCAATTTTCGGAGATCTGATGAATGCGTATATTGAATTGTGGGTGATGAGCGGCGTCAGCAATTGGCAGCCGCCAGCGGCACCGTGAACCAAGTCCCATCGCTTCCCTCAATCCCACGTGAGGCATCCATGCCGGTCGCTGTTCCTGAAATGCCGGGGCCAATGTCATCCGGTGAGATCCCGACCGTTGATCCGGAACGTGCCGATGATATTGAATACAAGCAGCACCTGCTCGCCGAATTCATGGAGCGAGAAAACTTCGACGCGATTCTCCTGGAGCAGCCCGCATCCTTCGCCTGGTTCACCTCAGGAGGCGATTCTACGCGTTGTGGTGAGCGTGAACCGATCGCATTCTTGTTTGTGACTCCCAACGCTCGGGTGGTGATCTGCCGAAACTCAGATACTGTTCAGGTTTTTGATCACGAATTGCCGGGATTGGGATTTCAGTTGAAGGAACGTCCCTGGACCGATTCCTTGCGCGAGATCATCGTCGACCTTTGTCGCGGCCGCCAGGTCGCCAGTGATTCAGGATTCCCGAAAACAAAGAACATCTCGGAACAGCTCAAACAGTTTCGGCTGCAGCTCACTCCAATTGAATGCCGCCGGTTGCGAGTCTTGGGACGCAACGTCGCGCATGCCGTCGAAGCGACGGGACGCGGTCTCAGCCCGGGACGGACAGAAGCGGAAATCGCCGGCGAAATCGCCCATCGATTGATCAAACACCAGATTGTCCCGCGGCGGCTGCAAGTCTTGGCAGACGCCCGCGGACGGCGGTTTCGGCACTGGAGCTACGACGATACTCATGTGAATCGCTGGTGTACACTGCTCACAGTTGGCAGTCGTTGGGGACTGTGTGTGGGGGTTTCACGGACAGTGGCGTTCGCGCAGCTCGATCCCTTGATTATCGCCGCGTTTCATCAAGCCACGATGTTGACCGCGACTGCCGCTCGGTTCGCTGAATGTGGCTGGAAATTTGCCGATACGATGGATCGGGTCCGTCGCATCTACGAAAAGGCGGACCAGGTCGACGAGTGGCGGGTCGCTCCATTAGGTGGGGTCATTGCCTATGAACCATGCGAAGTCCCGCTGGTGCCTCGATCGGACTTTCTGATTCGACCACACACCGGGCTGTTTTTGCATCCCACTGTGGGATCGGCGGTCGCCGCAGAATCAATTTTGACCCTGCCTGACGGATTTGAAATGCTGACACCGCCGGAACAATGGCCTACCGTGGAAGTCAGCGTGAAGGACGCGACCGTAAAGTCGCCAGGAATTCTGATGCTGCATTAATTTCATGTTGCCGAAACTCCACAACTCCCTCAAATCCTTGCTCCACACGAGTTGTTGCCAGGTCCACATGATGATTTTTCTGGACAATCTGCCGGCATGACCTAATCTTGCAGCACCAGCTTGCGCGTGTGGTTTCAGATCCGAGACTGATCTGGCACGATTTTCCGCTTTGTGATACGAGCCCATTGTGTCACTGGAGTCGGAATTGGCTGTTGAATTCACGCGTCTCGGCGTTCAGAAAAGTGTTGTGAGCGAACGCTCAACCGCAAAAAATCTTTACAGGTCGTCTCGTCGATTCCAGTGAGGTTGAAACATCAATGGCCATAGTTTGTGAAACACCGGTTCCCGTCACCATGCCCGAAACCACTCGCACCCTGGCACCGTTGGCTCAACAGCTGCTGGAGAAAATCCAGAACCGTACAGCGAAAGTCGGCGTCATTGGCCTGGGATACGTCGGTCTGCCGCTGATCAGCGCGTTTGTCAAAGCTGGCTTTTCCGCTATCGGCTATGACATAGACGTAAGAAAAGTCAATGCCCTGCTGGCCGGTCAAAGCTATATCAAACACATCCAGGCTGAAACAATTCAGGCGTGGAACGACGGCGGCCACTTTCAGCCGACTGCCGACATGCGGCGGCTGAGCGAAGCCGACTGTATCTTGATCTGCGTCCCGACTCCGTTGTCGGAAGCCCGCGATCCCGATCTGACTTATGTCGAAAACACAGCCAAATACATCGCTGCGACATTGCGTAAAGGCCAGTTGATCGTACTCGAAAGTACGACCTATCCCACGACAACGCGCGATGTTGTACTGCCGATTCTGAATCAGACAGGTCTGGTTGCTGGTCAGGACTACTTTCTG
>JAQGHT010000798.1 GCA_028291565.1 Planctomycetaceae bacterium
TAAAAGTAGGACTGCCACATCACTTCCGATTGCGGAGATTTCTTATGCCATTCCGACCGTGGGTCCTTGCCGAAGTCCCCTATCAATTTGTTAAAGACAATCGCTATGCGGCGGCGGTGCTACCAATGGGCGCCACCGAGCCTCACAACCTGCATCTCCCTTATGGCACAGACACTTACGAAGTCGAAGAGCTCGCGGAACAAGCCTGTGCCACAGCTTATGGTAAGGGTGCGATGGTAGCCAGGCTGCCTGTCATTCCCTTTGGCACCGAAACCAATCTGGAACGTTTTCCACTTGCCATGAACCTTAATCCTTCGACTTTAAGGTGGGTCATCAGCGATTTGGTGGATTCGCTCGACAAGTCTGGGATCAAGAAACTGTTGATTTTGAACGGCCATGGCGGCAATGATTTTAAACCGTTGCTCCGAGAATTATACGGCAAGACCCCTGTGCAGATTTTTCTGTGTGACTGGTTCAAGGGTCTCGCCGCAGATGCGCAACGAGAAATCTTCGATTCACCTGGTGACCACGCCGGAGAAATGGAAACGTCAATGGGACTGGCATTTTTTCCAGATCTGGTTCAAATCGACCCGATCACTGGCGACCTGGCCGCCGATCAGGGACGGATGCGGGCCACTCAAATCCAGGCGGTGAACCAGGGCTGGGTTTCGATCACGCGTCCCTGGCATCTCTTGACCACGAACACGGGCGCGGGAAATCCGCATTTGGCCACCGCCGAAAAGGGGAAGAAGCTGATGGAAATCATGGTTAAACGACTCTCGGAGTTTTTGATCGAACTGGCCGAATTGCCGATGACCGATTCGTTTCCGTATTGATCTCGTACGTTGCAGTACACAAGCGTTAAGTTCTGACTTTCTCGGCGGGATCCAGCGTTACACAACGCCGTTAACAGTGAAAGTTGAGTCTCACCGCTTTCCTGCAGATGAAATCGGCAAAGGCGTTTTCGCGATGGGGCAATACAACGGTCCGTTCGCAGGGGCGTCTCAACATGAAATGCGGGGATGCCAGAGTTTCCAGCGATAGACTCCGTTTCCACGGTTTTACGGGGTTGATACAATCGACATCGGGCGACGCACCGAAACCACATCAAATCCCTACGAACTCTTATCACACATGAACGTCCCATTGTCAAAAATCGACCGCATGATGCGAGACTTGCGAGCCTCGCAACCAGGTCACGTGCCATGTATCGAGATGATGGACCCAATGATGGCGCAGGTGCTCAGAAAGAAGACACCCGCCGAGCGTCTCGCGATTGCCTGGGGACTGTGGGAATTTGCCCGTGATACCCTGCGTCGAACGGTCGCCGCACAACACCCAGAATGGACAGAAGACCAGATAAAACGCGAAGCGGTGCAGAGACTCGTTCATGAATCTTGAACACCTGATCTATTCTCTGGTCCGACTTTTTGAGCGTTTAGGTGTTCCCTATTTCATCACCGGTTCGGTCGCTGCGATGACATATGGTGAATCAAGATTCACCAATGATGTCGACATTCTAGCCGATTTGCGTGAAGAACATGTCGACGCATTCTATGCTGCGTTTCCGCCGCCTGATTACTATCTCAGTGCGGAAGCAGTTCGTACCGCCATTCTTTCCCGCCGCCAATTCAAGTTGCTGCACATCACCGAAGGAGTCAAGGCTGTCATTATCATTTCCCGCCATTCTGAATTTGATCAGTCGCGCTTTGACCGACGGCGGCCAGAACGCGTGGGCTCCGAGGGAAATGCAATGCTGGCATCTCCAGAAGATGTGATCATCAAGAAGCTGGAATATTACCGGGAAGGTCAATCAGAGAAGCATCTTCGAGACATCGCCGGAATACTGCAAACTTGCCCTTACCCAATTGACCATGTGTATATAGAATATTGGGCGGCAAGTCTCAAAGTTCTGGACATCTGGCAGATTCTTCTCCAGCGATTACAAGCTTCAGAGCAGGATGATATACACGCCGAGGACTCATTCGTATTCCCGTGCCTGCCCCCTGGTTTTAGTTCAGAACGAGAAGATAACCGCATGTCTGACCGGATCGCCATTGTTTGCCCAAGTTGTTCTGGACGATTCGCGGTGTCAGACGAGAGCAAGCTTGGCAAGAAAATTCGTTGTCCAAAATGCTCCGAAATCTTCATCGCCAGTGCGTCAAAATCAAGCAGCTCGAAACCGGCAACCAAAGCGGTGCGCAAACCAAGTGATGACGAAGAATTTGACGATGGTGACGAGGGGCCAGAGGACGATTTTGAGGCTGAGCGTAAGCCATTGCGAAAAAAGAGCGACGGTGGCAAGCGGAAAGGCAAGCGTCGGGCAGGACGCGGCAGCTCCAACACTCAAATCCCATTAATAATTGGCGGTTCAATCGCGGCAGTGGCACTCATCGCAGTTGGTCTCTTTTTCGCATTTCGAGGAAAAGGCGAACCACTCACTGGCCAAAATGTTCAACCTCAGCCCGGTGCGGCATCAATTCTCGGGAACGATCCGGGAGCTGCGACAAATGCACCAATCGCAAATTCCACAAATCCGGGCGCTCCGGCCGAAGTATCTGAATCGGCGGGAAAGCGTTCGACCGAACCATTCGACGTGAAAGCCTTCCTGGCTACCAGAACTGCAGCCGCTGACAATGCGGCACCAGACTACTTGCTGGCTCTGGCAGATCTGCATTCTTCGATGGACTACGTCCACACGCCCGAAGAATGGCAAAAACGCTTGCCGTCCGTGCAGGCGCTTCAAAAGGCGATCGAGCAAACGGCGGACATCGACCGACTCCGTTCGGGGGCCATTCCCATCGCGGACGTTGAACCAGTCCTGGTTCTGGCACGCCCAACGATTGACAAGTTCACGCAGGCACAAAACAAGACGAATTGTGTGTTCGACACCGATTTACATATCGGTTCGATTCCGCCCTACATCCTGTCAGTCCGATCGTTTGGCCGGATGTGTATTGTCGAACTGTTTGCGGCGCGGCAGAAGGGCGATTTCGCGGCAGCCCATCAGACACTCAAGCGAGCATTGCGACTGTCTCGCGACCTGCGGCCCAAAGGGACGCTAATCACTCAACTCACAGCGACCGCACTTGAGACGCTGATCTCGTCGACCATTTGCGATTTAACACTTTCCCAACCAGGATTGACGGTCGAGAACTGTGATCAATTGATCGAACTTCTCACAGAACATTGGCGAAAGCGGCTCGATATTCTTCAAGAGGCGATCCGAATAGAGTACATTCTGACCCAAAACACTCTGATTGACATACAGAGCCACCGCTTAAGCCTCGCCAAACTGGTTCAATTCGTGGGGAACGGACAGGGCGCGCTCGAAATAACTTCGCAACAGCTGATTCAAACGAACTGGGATGCCGAGCGGTCGGCTTGTGACGAAGTCTACGCAGCAGCGCTGCGACATGCGAACGACTCTCTCCGAACATTGAAGACTGGCTGGGCCAAGACCAAGGATGGACAGAATCTGCCCAATCCATCAAATCTTCTTGGCTTACTGACATCCACGATCAAAGACGGTTTCATTGCCAGTTGGAAGGAAAAGACACGCCTGGCCGCTGTAATCGCGTTGGTGGCCTTGCGACGCTATCAATTGACACACAATGGTGCAGCCCCTCCCGATTTGGACACTGCGATCCTCGCGGCGAGAGTCAGCATTTTCTTGAGAGATGGGTTCAACGACGGGAATCTGGGATTCAGTGTCGTGAACGGCAAGCCTGTGGTCTATTCAGTAGGATTTGATCTCGTCGATTCAGGTGGAAAAATCGATTCCGGGGGCGACAAGAAAAACGGTGACATTATTTTCCGGATAAAAGAATAGCCTTCTACTCGGCGCTGCCTGGAATGAGACAAATCCAATTCTGCCAAATCGACGCAAACTGTGAGCGAACGCGCGCGATAATCTTAAATTTCGATTTCCATTCTCTCGATCCCATTCGCAGTTTCGGATGTTGCTGTTATAATTCTGCGACCTCGATAAGCGACTCCCGGTAGAGGACGAGTCTGTCCTGTATCGGGGTTTTCTATTTCCGGATGAGACTTGCATCACGAATCCGGCATCACCACACATCAGCCGGCCTGACATGACCGGCAAACTGAGGGACGGCAACGAGTTAAGACATGAGCCAACAGTACATTTTCACAATCGAAGGTCTCACTCGGATGCACGACGAGCGAGTCATCCTGAGCGACATTTGGTTGTCATTCTTTCCAGGTGCGAAAATCGGCGTGCTGGGCTCCAACGGAGCCGGCAAGAGTACCCTGCTCAAGATCATGGCCGGGGTCGACAAAGACTACATGGGGACCGTGCGCCCCGCCAAAGGCATCAGCATCGGCTATTTCCAGCAGGAACCGCAACTCGACGGCGAGCTGACTGTTGATCAATGCATCCAGGAAGCCGTGGCGCCGGACCAGGCAATTCTTGACCGCTACAATGACCTCAACATGAAGTTGGGCGAAGATCTGTCTCCGGAAGAGATGGACAAGGTCATGGAAGAGCAGGCCAAGTGCCAGGACATCATCGACGCCAATAACCTGTGGGAACTCGACCGGACACTCGAACTGGCCATGGATGCCATGCGATTGCCCCCCGGCGACGCCATTATTAAGACCCTGTCCGGTGGTGAAAAACGGCGTGTCGCATTGTGTCGGATGTTATTGCAGCATCCAGACTTACTGCTGCTCGACGAACCGACAAACCATTTGGACGCGGAATCCGTCGCCTGGCTGGAACACTTCCTACACGAGTTCAAGGGAACTGTCGTCGCCGTCACGCACGATCGATATTTCCTGGACAATGTCGCCGGCTGGATTCTGGAATTGGATCGCGGCAAGGGCATTCCGTTCGAAGGAAATTACACGTCGTGGCTGGAACAGAAACACGCCCGGCTGGCGATCGAAGAAAAGAAGGAATCCAAACGACAAAAGTATCTCAAGCGAGAACTCGAATGGGTCCGCATGTCGCCGCAAGCTCAGGCCACCAAAAACAAGACCCGACTGGCGAAGTACGAGCAATTGGCATCCCGCGAGTATGACGTTCGCGACGAAGCTCCCGATATTCAGATTCCAGTTGCCGCCCCCTTGGGCGATTTGGTGGTCGTCACAGAAAATCTGTGCAAAGGGTATGGCGACAAGTTGCTGATCGACAATCTGACCTTCCGGTTACCTCGCGGTGGAATTGTCGGTGTGATCGGTCCGAATGGCGCAGGCAAGACGACACTCTTCAAGATGATCATGGGACTCGAGAAACCCGATTCCGGAACGATCCGAGTCGGTGAAACGGTCCAACTGTCCTACGTCGACCAGAGCCGCGATTCGCTCGATCCCAAAAAGACGGTCTACGAAGAGATTTCAGGCGGAGCCGACTATATGGAAGTCGGGCACGCGAAAATCCATGCCCGAGGTTACGTGCATCGATTCAACTTCAAAGGACCGGAGCAGCAGAAACTTGTCGGACAGTGTTCGGGTGGTGAACGCAACCGCGTGCACCTGGCGAAATTGTTGAGGTCCGGTGGCAATCTGTTGTTGTTGGACGAACCGACGAACGACCTGGACATCGAAACGTTGCGAGCGCTGGAAGAAGGCTTGCAGGATTACGGTGGCTGCGCAGTTGTCGTGAGCCATGATCGCTGGTTCCTGGACCGTATTTGCACGCATATTCTGGCATTCGAAGGCGACAGCCAGGTCGTCTGGTGCGAAGGAACCTATCGCGTCTACGAAGCCCAGCGGCATCAGCGATTAGGAGCAGATGCTGACAATCCGCACCGAATTCGATATCGGCCCCTGAAGGGTGGCTGAAAACCAGCGCAAGCTTCCGCTGGCTCGTGCGGAATGGGACTTTGGGGAAGCATGGGACTTATGAGAGCAACAAGTCCTATCGGTCCCATTAGTCCCATCAATTGCCGTAAGTGATTGTCTGACAACACAGCTAAAGCTGGACGATCTCTTCGAAGAGAGGGGAAGTGGTAAGGGGCTTCGGCGGACACAGAAATTGATACCGCAACCGATCGGCAATCATGTACAACGTGGCCTTTCAACTGCTGAGCCGTCCGATTTCTTGTCACCCCAACAGCTCGCTTCGTCCAATTGAATTCGCGGTCACTTTCCGAAACCCATGTTGAACCTGCGAGTGGAAATCCACCCTGCGATGTCCGTCGATCAACTGGCACCGATTGCCCCCACCACCATTTCGGATGTCGCATGTCCGGTCTGCGGTTGTGCTTGCGATGACTTACGTCTGACTGTCCATAACAATCAACTTCTGGGAATCGAGCGTGCCTGCGGCTTAGCCGAACCTTGGTTTCGCCAACAGGCTGCCGCCCAACCCGCCGCCGCAATGATTGATGGGCAACCCGTCGAATTGGAACTCGCCCTCGCGCGAGCGGTGGACATTTTGAAGCAGTCCGACGCGCCGCTCGTTTATGGCTTATCGCGTAGCAGTACGCCAGGCCAACGGGCCGCCGTGGAACTTGCCGACGAAATTGGGGCGATTGTCGATACCACCGCGTCGATTTGTCACGGGCCATCGATCATGGCCGTCCAGAAAGTCGGCGAATCGACGTGCACGCTGGGCGAAATTCGCAATCGAGCGGATCTCGTCATTTTCTGGGGATGTCATCCGGCTCAAACGCATCCTCGGCACAGTGAACGCTATTCCGTTTTTCCCAAGGGTGAACTGACACCGAATGGACGAGCCGACCGGACAGTCGT
>JAQGHT010000801.1 GCA_028291565.1 Planctomycetaceae bacterium
AGAGCTCAAAACCAAAGGCTCCATCTGGCAGTTGTTCCGGCTTCAGCGACACGGATTTCGATTCGACAACTCCGTCAACCAGGTGCTGCAGTAAGAATTCCTGCTCACTGACATGTGTCACCCGCACGCCAAAGTTGTGCCCGGGTAAATAACCCGTGGTCCCAATCGTTCCCAATCCCTGCTGATCGGAACCTGGATAATCCAAATGAGCGTTGGCACCACCGGCCGGATTACCGTCGAGCAGAATGTTCCCACCTTTCACATCGCTGTTGTCGTCGTAATCATGAAGCGCGATGTAGTATCCGACCCGCTCGGCCGGTTGACCGTTGATACCATGACTCTCGATGAGATCGAAAGTGACTTGAATCCAGTGACCGTTTTGCTCCGGTGTCCAGTCGAATTTCCGTTGAGTGGCCAGCCAGCGGCTGTCTCCAGAGGCGGCCGCAACCAAAGCCAGACGTCCGGCATCCAGTTTTGCGGAGGGACCTTCTGAGCTGTCGAGCTTGGTCAGGGGTAACGCTTTGGCGAAGCTGTCGCCTGGAGCAGTTGGGCTCCAGTTTTGCGAAAGTGCGGGACTGGAGAAGTCATCTCGCCACAACACCTGGCCAGGAGGGCGATGAGTTACCAGCCAACTGCGATATTCGTCCTGCAATGCAGCAATTTCGCGGTCGACTTGTTCATTGGTGGCTCGCCAGGCCGCGATGTCTGCCTGGCCCGCGGCGTAGATCCAGCGGTCTTTCGGTTGCACCCATTCCTTCACATTGAAGGCCGGGTAAAAGATCGACTGTAATGCGTAATAGTCGCGCTGTGGAATTGGATCGAACTTATGGTCATGACAGCGAGCACAATCGATCGTCAGGCCAAACATGGCAGACATCGTCGTCTGCAACTGCGACTCCAGGACGGCGTACCGCTCAATGACGCGCGTGGTTTCATTGCCTTCGGTGTTGTCAGTCCCGTCTGGTGCGTTCCTTAAGAAATGGGTCGCGATCAGAGTTTGCAGTTCGTCCGCAGAGAGATGCTGTGCTGCATGGAAATCGACCATTTCGTCGCCTGCCAGTTGCTCCAGCCAGAAACGATCGTAGGGCTTGTCGGCATTCAGACTTTGAATGACATAGTCTCGAAAGCGAAACGCCAATGGTCGTGGCGAATCGTGGCGGATATATCCGTTGCTGTCGGCATAACCAGTCACATCCAGCCACTGCTGCCCCCACCGTTCACCATAGTGTGGCGAAGCCAGCAGTCGGTCAACGAGGTTTTCCAGCGCGGCCGGAGATGAATCTGTGACAAACTGCTCCACTTCTAACGGGGATGGTGGCAAGCCAATAAGATCGAGAGACAGGCGGCGGCAGAGTGTCCGGCGATCCGCTTCGGGAGCGAATTCCAGGCCTCGGGTTTTCAGCTGAGTCGAAATGAGTCGATCGACCTCAGACGAAGATTGGCCACCCGTTTTAGGTGAGGCCGATCGAAGCAAGTTCCGAAACGACCAGAATTCTCGATCTGGGCCGTTCGTTTGTGATGCGGCCGCAGGTAAAGATTTGTCGTCCCAAGCCAAAGCATGGCTGGTGGATGACTGTAGAATCAGAAATGTGAAGAGGGCCAGCAGGCATGGCGACGCGGCGATCGCGCTCAATTCCACGCGCGAACGCACGGGATTGAGCGGAAACAGACGATATGTCTGAGTCTGACGCTGGGCCATACTGCGAATCCATTTTCTGTGGGAGTTTCCGCTGCGGCAGCCGTATCCTCAGTTCGATTTCCGACGAAAGTCGAGATGCAGATGTTCTTGCATTTCAGGTGTTGTTTGCATATTGGATATTGCATACAATACACATCAAGATTGAAAGAAGTCAATTTCGAAACAATTTGTCTGGATAAAATTCGCGTCGTGATCTGATACAATTGATGGGGCGTTCACCTCCGACCTTAAGGGCCGGCGTATGCTTAGCCGGAGCAGATGCTCTCTCTGCGACGGGTCGGCAGATGAATCGCCTCGATCTCAACTCCCTATTTCCTACTTCTTAAATCACTTGGAACGTCAATGGAAACGCCCATTCGCAATCTCAGCTTGCGAGAGCAGATTGTTGAGCATTTGCGTAACGATGTGCTCTGCGGTCGATTGGTTGAAGGAGAGCGGCTGAATGAAGCAGAACTTGCCAAACGATTTGGCGTGAGTCGCACGCCGATCCGCGAAGCGTTACAACAGCTGACGACGGAGGGGCTGCTGGATGGCCAGCGTCATGTCGGCGTCAAAGTGGCCCATCGACCACTCGATTCCATTCGCGAACTGGTCGTGCCGATTCGGCGCAGCTTGGAAACGTTTGCTTTGAGATTGTTTTTTGATTCGATCACTGAGCAAGACTTTACGCGCTGGAATCTCATTCTGGAAAAGATGCGGCTGGCGTGTCTGGCGGACGATTTTCCGACCATCGCCGAACAGGATATCGCGTTCCACCGCAGCATTGTCCGACGAGCCGGACAACGGGATCTCGAGGCCATGTGGTCTGCAATCGTGACGCGGATCCGGCATCACTTTTTTGAAACGCAGAAGCGTCTCTATCTGCAGCCGATCAGCATCTACGACGAACACGCGCGGATTCTCGATGTGTTTCGCCAGGGAAATGTCGAAGCAGCAGTCGAAGTGCTGGCCCAAAACATTGGCTAAGCGGCAAATAAAAACCGAGTCCCCTCGCCTCGGTGCTTTGAGCAGCAGGGAATAGCACTTACCGCGATTGATGGGACAAATGGGACCGATAGGACTTTTTTCTCTCATAAGTCCCATGCGTCCCATAAGTCCCATTCCGCATAAGCCAGCGGAATATGCTTTGACAAAGCTGGACGATCTCCGGAGTACCAGGGCGAGGGGAGCATCGAACATGCGAACGCATTGACCAGCAGATCCAAAGTTAAACCGCTGTAGCTGAGAACCCTACCAGGGTTTCAGCTTCCAACCGAGAACAAAACCAATTCCCAGACTCCACAAGGCAATGGTCTGCGGATTCGATTTCGCATATTCGCGGAAGCTGAGCAACGAGTACTCGGCCACGTCGTGCAAATCGACACCTGCGGAGCTCGTTGAGGAGGCTGGCTGTTTTTCGGTTTCATTCGGATTGACTGGCATTGATTTGCTCGTTTCGTGTGGAAGTTTAAGAATCTTTTCTGACTTTCAAGCGGCTCGCAAACTCCATGGACAATAGATCCAAAACGCGAATGGAGTTGTGCTGATGAGCCTCGATTCAACCTCATTCCCATGCTCTGCATGGGAGTGTCGGTCTTCGAAGCTCTGCTTCTGAGGGGCAGTTGAGACTCGAATGCAGACGAAGCTGAGCTTCGAGTAATTGCGTTCCTATGCCGAGCATGGGGACGCGTTGCGCAGGGTCGCTCTCAAACTGACGTTTCGGGGTCACTTCATTCCTGGCTACATAGTAACCATTTTGATTAGGTTTTATTGTTCAGCCGAACTGCCAGGCACATCATTGCCGCGATACTACTTAAACAATTCGTGATCGTATTGCTGGGTCTTCGAATTCGGAAGTGACTCATTTTTCATAATCCTGTTATGCTGTAGACATTTTGCGAATGTGTGCCCCTTTGGACATTCGCAAAATGCAATTGGTGAGCCGTGATTTGTGTGAGACGCAACACCGTGACGACTTTCACAAGTTGGTCACTTAACAGTGCGTTCTCATCTTTTCGATGCTCTGTTCGCGGCCAAGTTGGTTGTTCGGCTATCAGCGTAAAACATCTGCCAGGCAGTGGTTTCCAGCGATTAACTGGGTATGGATCCAACTATTGGCAAACACCATGCCAATTCGGAAGGCGACGCCACAAAGATCAATGGACATACGTTGCGACGCAACGGTCAGGTTCTCGTGAGATCAATGAAACCTCAGCGAAAATCGTTGATCAAGTTACGAAAGGTCATTCCATTCGTGATTGCGTAACCTTCTGCGGTGTTATCAAAAATACACCAAGAGGTCGTGCCGGAAGTCTGATAGGCGATGAGACGTCGAGCCGTATCCGTCAGACGAGCCGTGTCGTAATTGGAATAATAGATCTTGGGAGATCCGTGTAAACGGAAATAGTACAGAGAGCGCGAACCGGCCGGGACGGCAGCAAGTGGAACCGGCGCGGGGTCCGCGACAACGCGACAGATGTGAAGGTCTTCGAATAACTGAACAGCTCGCACTGAAAACCATTCTGCGTGCCGAGGTTCACAGGCGATTGGCACGGATGTACGTTGCCGAAGAGATCCGAAGAAGTCTTCGGCGACCGAAGGCGTGAATTTCAAACTTGGTGGTAACTGGATCAGCAACACTCCCAGTTTTGCACCTAATCCGGCAGATTCATCGAGAAAGCGCGCCAATTCCTGGTCGACATTGACCAGACGACGTTGATGCGTGATTTCACGCGGGACCTTGACCGAGAAGCGAAAGTCGTCGGGAGTCGAGTTGGCCCAGCGCGAGTAGGTTTTCGTCAGATGTGAGCGATAAAACGACGAGTTAATCTCGACCGCGTTAAATCGGCTCGCATAACGCTCCAAATGGCTTCCAGTTAACGGAAATTGAGCCGCAAGTTGACTCGGAATGGACCACCCGGCGCATCCAATCGACACGGTCATGTTGAGGATTCCAGCTGCACAACGGGAGCAGTGTTTGGTTTGCTTCTCCGTTCCTGAAAATCTTAGAAGGGCATCACAGAGTTGAGCTCGGGTTGTCGAATATGTCGCTTTTCCTCAACGGTCCGAACCGCGCCTTCCGAAGGGCTGCGACGGGCGCCATTTCGCGTTGCCCAAGCTTGGGAAAACTCGGCGCCGTACAATACGATCAGAGACGAATAATAGACCCAGACCAGGGCGGCAACAGTCGAGGCGGCCGAAGCGCCCCACGTCGAACCGACCTGTGAGGTCCGCAGGTACCAGCCGATTAAGGCCTTTCCAATCATGAACAACAGGGCCGTCGTCATCGCACCCAACCAGACGTCTCGCCAACGGAGTTTGGCGTCGGGCAGCAGTTTAAACATCGCGGCGAACAGCAATACCGCGACCGCAAAGCCGATGGCCTCATTCATTATTAAGGCCGTCGTTTCCTCAACAAGTCCCGGCGAACTCCCTTTCAACAATTTCAAGACCTGATCAATCATCGTGGTCAGAATGAGCGAAACCAGCAAGACGAAGCCAATCGCCAGGACCATACCCGCGGAAAGCAAGCGTTTTAATAAAAAGGATTTCACCCCCCCTTGCCGCGGATCAGGCTCGACTTCCCAAACTCGATTGAGCGTAAACTGCAGCTGGCCGAAAATTCCTGTCGCGGAAAACAACAGGACCAGGACGCCAATGAGCTTGGAAATCAATCCCAAGTCTCCGATCGCAAAGGCCG
>JAQGHT010000810.1 GCA_028291565.1 Planctomycetaceae bacterium
GAGAAAGCCAAGTCCGAGAGCATTGTGATCTGGTTGGAAGCGACGGGCAATGCTTCGAACGATTTGCAGCGTATCGCTGATCGCATTTGGTTAGACATTCGAGTTGGTGAAAGACCCACTCCGCTTCCCCAAGTCGCCCATCGGTTGAGTGAGTTCTTGCCTGCGCTGTCAGAAAAGAGAGTGTACGCCTTCATTGATAATATACCAGACTACGAGGAAGCCGTGGCAATTATCAACGAAGCATTCCCTTCTAAAGGGATCTCAATCGCAATTAGTTGTTCAGATACGATCGCAAAATCTCTTGAGATGACATTTCATCGCGAAATTGCGGTAACCTTTTGCGCGGACTTCTCGTGGGAACAGGTTCACGATCTGCTTCACAAACGTCTTGGACCAGAATGGACGCTCATAGATGATGCGGTGCGTGAAACGCTCAGGCGTCCGCTTCTAGCTGCCATTTACTGTGACGAAGTTTTTGAGTCGAATTGGCGTCCGACAAACGAGTACGAGTTGTACGATGTATATTGGGGCCGACTATTGACACGCCAGCAGACTTCGACTCCCATGGATGAGGTCGCCATTGAGGCCCTTGCTGAGCGAATATTGAACGACGAACCGTACCCATGGACGCTGTATCAGTTAAAGGACGCCGGGATTGACAATGCGACTTTGATGAGACTTGAACGCTGCGGATGGCTGCGGATGGCTGCGGAGAGCTGGACGCAATACCGTCAGCATTTTTCACGACCGTTTGCTCAATTGGGCCGTCTCGCGGGTCTTGGCAAATCGCCTTCGCCATGAGACGGCCTCATTTGATGTAACAATTTCCCTTATCGTCGCGTTAAGCAGCGGGAAGTATAGCCCTGGTAATCGCTATTTTGGCTATGTCGCAATGGATGTCCTCTGGATGCTTTCCGGTGATCATGAGGCATTTTCGGACGTGGCACTCGCACTTGTCAGAGCCCTTGAGCCTAGCTACGCCCATCTGGTTGCAGATTTGTACACGCGCGACCTTCTCTCCCTCGGGCATCGTATTTGCGGAACTGTTTTTCAACTGTTCCGTGAACATAACGGATGGGCAAGGAATACTATCGCCAAAGTCTTGATGGTGACTGCGGGAGAAGACGTCTGCAAGTTCGTTAAGTTATTGCTAGAAGATCCGGATCCAAAGGAGCAGTTCAAAGGCCTGCGCCTTGCAGGTCTGCACCCTTGTCCAAGCCTGATCGACAAGCTGTGGGATATCCATAAATGTGGGATGAAAAGCCCGTTCCTTTTCCTCGAAGAAGGCGATCAAGAATGGCAGTTTCATTATCAGTCCTGGCCCGCATTTCTATTAGCGTCCAAAGCTGAGCCTAGCTGGGTGATACAAAAAGTTCTCCAAAGCGACAAAGACCAAGATCCCATTCACGAACTTGCTTGGTCGATTTTCAATCTTGATGACGGCTTGATTGCCTGGCAGCAGACAAGCAGCACATTTTTTGAAAAACTCGGTCCCGACAAGTACCGAGTTCTTGCCGTGTGCGTTGGTCGATTTCGCGACAAAGAACGCCAGGAGTGGCTTGAGCAGCAGATCCGGCCTGACACCAAAACAGTCGCTCCGGTCGCACTCCAAGCTTTATCAAGAATTCACCCGACTCGAGCTGCCGATCTAGTTCG
The DNA here is from genome assembly GCA_028291565.1 of Planctomycetaceae bacterium. GTDB lineage: Bacteria > Planctomycetota > Planctomycetia > Planctomycetales > Planctomycetaceae > JAKFVC01. The sequence continues at coordinate 1,657 of JAQGHT010000810.1, forward strand.
CCGAGTTGACCACCTTGAACTTCGTATGTGCAAGCGATGGAGTTTTCGTGAAGTATGGCACCGCTGCCCCGAGCATTTGAATGCGAATCTGCTGACTTGGTCCAAAGAAGTTCCTGACCCTTGGGAATTTGGACTCCTGTTCGAAGATCGAGCGATTGACATTCCAATTAAGCTACTTGATATTCTGCTCATCCGCCTTGAAAAGAAACTTTTGGTGGTGTTGCATTCGAACGAGAAAGAACAGAATACGCACCTGTATCCAGAGCTAACCATAGTCGCATCCGCCGTGGATCCTTCACAATTGGCACTGTTAAATTCAAGAAAGGATTCAAGCTTCGAAGAGTCCTTAGCGCAGTATGTAAGACGAATCGGTCCGCAGGTTGGACGGTATAATACAGGCTACGAGAGAAATTCAGCACTAACGATATTGCAGAGAATCAACGGGAGTCATTTTATAAGCGTGATCAACGACTTCTTATTACTTAGCGACGGGATCGGAAGACACGATTCACTCAAATGGGCATGCCTTGCGCCAGATGAGAAGACATTTCAAATAGTGAGCTCATTTATTGGCAGCAGCGAGCTGTACAATGACTTTCCGTTAATTCAATTTGAATCAATGCGATTATTGGCACTGCATGGTCAATGGGAAAGAGCTGCGCAGGGCTTTCTTCGTTGGGAATTGCACACACCAGCCGACGTGACTGAAGAGCGAATCGTACCCCGAGACTATTCTGCTCCTTGGATCGATGAACTTCGTGAATCCCTGCAGAAGGAAGCGACGGCTGGAAAAGTGATTGCCATTGGTTTCGCCGGAAATGGGAGCGATATATTTGTACTTCATGAGATTCTAAGGTTGGCAGACGCTGAAGGCTCGCTCGCGCACTCGTGTGTGATCGGACTGCGACTACTCGAAGACGATTCGGACGCGGGCTGCCTGCTTGTCGGACGTCAGTTGTCAATCAACGGTCATCGCCACTCTGCAACGCATTACCTGACAACGATCGGAAGCACCTTAGCTTGGAAATTATTGTGGGAAGATTTGCAACAGTCGTTCGATCACATAAACGCCCTAAATCTGATGAATTTGTCTCAGTACGCGGACCTCGTTGTAAATCATGTCTCGGCAAACCTGCAGAAATCTTCTCGATTTGGCGAAGACGAGTTTCTTCGAATATTGGTAAGAAAGCTGCGATCACCATACAAGGAGCGATTGTTGGAGGATCGGTGGCTTCGCGATCGATTTCACCGCTCAGCAGTAGAAGACGAGGGCCGCAGTTGGATTGTTGGCTCGAAAGTTGCGGCAATACAATGCCTATCTGAATTCGACAAAACTTCCGCATATCAGGCGACTCTCCTGGCGCTGCGGAAACCCGAGTGGCACGATAGAGAGAGATATCCCTACCTTTTATACGAACTTGATCCAAAATCCGCGATTCCTCATTTGCTCGCACAATTGGTGACAGAGCCCGGTGAGCACGTTCGATATGCCATCGGACGTGTAATGTCAAATGAGAGATTACATGCGAAGTTGGAGCTGATGTTAGAATCTTCAGCTGCAACTGTGAGGCAATCGGCATGTTTCGCCGCTGGCTGGGCCCTTGATAATTACGATTGTGTTGGCCTCTTGACGCGCGCCCTCGAGGACCAAAATCCCAAGGTAATTAGTGCTGCAATGGATTCTCTCGATCGCATCCGCGATCAGGCTGTGCGCGAACGCCTGATTGAAGTCGCCATTGCGACACCGGATATCAGTCTCAAATGGACGTATCTCCAAGCTGCAAGCGAGCTTGGCGATCCAGGTGACGTCGGTCGACCAATCCCACAACGAGTGTCCCAGGTGTGTGATGGACTGACGTCGCTGCATCGCTCTCGCATAAACAAGCTGATGCAAGACCGGCGAAAAAAAGTTCTCGATGAGCTGAAAAAAGTGAAGCGAGATGACTAGCTGTCACTGAAGAATTCTATTGGGATATGCATCGCTTCTCCCCTCAGCATTGTCACCAACTCGGCGGCACTGGCCAACTTTGTTGTCGCCGGATGGTTCGTGACTGAGATATCGTTTCAGCAACGACACGATTGGAAGCGAAAAGTAGTTATTTCGGGTGGCGCTCGCTGTGCCAGTGGCGAGCTTTCGTCAATATTCCGAAGGGCTTCTTCGACTTGATATCATTGCCGGCCCCTCAAGCACTGGCAAAACTGGTGGCGTCCAAAACAGTAGACAATTGACCGCGCCAACCATCGGCGGCATCTATTTTTAAGTTGTGCGCCCGTGGAAATGTCTCTGTGTTCGGCGACAATTATTCTTCCACTTTAGTGACAATTAGAATTCCCGGGTGAATCGGGGCGACTTTTCTTCCATTTCGGGGGCGGGCGAAACGGAAGGAGGCCTTCCGACTGGAGTTTCGCCTGCCCCTGATGGCGGTTTTGTCCGACCCACCAACGTCCCGCTCGACCGCCAGGATCATTCTTCCGACGCCGTTTTTTTGCATTGCTTCAATCAACGCACGAAACCTTGGCGAATCTTCTACGAATCGCAGCTGCTGGCAGAGGGAATCCAGTACCACGAACGCCGAAAAGTCAGCCTGAGAAATTGGCCCAAAAACGATTCGCCGCACATCAATCGGGTTGACCCGCTCGTTAGTACTTCGCGATAGTCACGATCTTTGTTCCCAGGGGCGGGTGTTCCTCCAGATTCAACGTCGGTGACGGATTTTGCCCCAGCAGTTAGAGAATCGAACATCATTTCAAATGACTGCTGCAGCGCACTATCGTTGCCGGATCGAAGATCGTGGCAATACCGGTTGAAGTGGTAAATTATTTCATCGGTCAACCGCACCGGATTAATTTCAATCAATCCATTGACCTTTTTGAAACTAGCAGAGAGTTCCCGGCTGAGTCGGTAACGATCCGTTGGCATCGCTGTATGATACATTCCACAACGCATCGTTTTATACAGCTGTTTAACATCTGCGGATGCAATTACAAAACTCGGAAAAACACGCTCGAATCCCCGTTTGAAAAAATCCCAAGATTGTCCGTCGCTCGATTGGCCACGACAAAACTGTTCGATCATTTCGAAATAGCTGAAACAAATACTGACAATAGCGAATGCAGATTCAGCCAGAGGATCTATTGGATTGTTCTCGCAGAAGCGCTCTCCTAGGACTTGTGCGATTCTCAGTTGGCGAATGAATATGTGATTCTCAAACGCATCGATCTTTTCGCAGATGTCCATGAGCGCTCTCTCCGAGTTGCTGTTGGAACAATGTGTATTACTACTGCTTTTGCTCGCCATCCGTGTCGCGTGCACCCAATAGACAACTCGCAATAGCTCCAAGTATTCCTTACGCTGTAGCGACGGATCCTCATTTGTGAATTGCCGATATAGATGCAAAGGATGCGACGAGGACCAAGTCGACTGCCGGATGTTCTGTGGCCCCTGTAAATCGGGCAAGATGGCGCCAAGTTACCTTGACAACTGTGCCGATGCAAGAAGGAAAATGAAATTCCGTCGCGTTTACGATCCGGAAGCGAAAGCAGAACTCCATGCATCTTACATTTATCCGTGACCGGCCGGCTTGGCTTCCACGGATGGCGTTTGATGCACCGAGACGACCCGACCGAACATACGCAGTCCGATCGAAATCGCCCGAATCAATTCGCTATCTCGACGACTGCCCGTATCGTTCGCTTCACCGCCAAAATCCGCATTTCACGGCCTTTCGATACCACACGTAATGCGCCATCGAAGCCGAATTCTTTGGCGCGGGATTTCATTCGTCAATTCAGTTCATACATTTTGGTCAGGCTGGGACCCATCTGTTTCTCTTTTCATCGAATAGCATCACTGTTCACAGCGGCCGGGTGGCATTCTACGCCGTTAACCCTTTTTTGTAATTCGCCAGAACGGCTTTGGCGGAATCGATTTGTAGCTCGTTGGCGAGATTGAAGACAGGGCTGCCTGGTGGGGTTTCCTTCTTCTTACGAGGATAGTTTCGA
>JAQGHT010000843.1 GCA_028291565.1 Planctomycetaceae bacterium
CAAACTTCAGCAGTTCCTCATTGGTCATTTCGGTGAGTTGCGTTTCAGCACTCCCCTCAACAATATTATTAGATAAGGATTGCTTCTGGCTAATCAAAAAGTCAATTTTTTCTTCTACCGTACCCCGGCAGACGAATTTATGGACCAGGACATTGCGCTTCTGGCCGATCCGAAATGCCCGGTCCGTCGCTTGATTTTCGACGGCCGGATTCCACCAGCGATCAAAATGAATGACATGACTGGCTTCTGTCAGATTGAGTCCCGTGCCCCCTGCTTTCAGCGACAAAATGAAAAATGGAGGCCCGTCCGGATGTTGAAATTGATTGACGAACTCCCGGCGCTGATTAACGGTGGTGCCACCATGCAGCACCAGGCCGGAACGATCGAAGATCCTGGTTAAGAACCGAGCGATCGGATCTGTCATTTCACGGAACTGGGTGAACACCAGGACTTTCTCTTGTCGCTCGGCCATTTCTTCGCACAGTGCTTCAAGACGCTCGAATTTGCCGCTCTGATCGGGATCGTAGTCGCCTGTGCCGAGCATCTGCGCCGGATGATTGCAAATCTGCTTGAGCCGCATGAGTTGAGCGAGCACCAGACCTTTGCGCTGAATTCCGTCTTCCTTGGCCTCTTTGAGCTTTCGAGCCAAATCTTCGACAGCGTCGGCATAGAGCGCCGCCTGTCGGCGACTCAAAGAGCAAAAGGTGGTCACTTCCGTCTTTTCCGGCAGGTCGGCAATGACTCGTTTGTCGGTCTTGAGACGCCGCAAGATATATGGCTGAATGAGCCGTCGTAGCGGACGATAATCGGCCTGGGTTCCAGATTCCATCTGCTTGACGAGTTTGCCGAATTCCTTGGACCCACCCAGCAAGCCTGGATTCAGAAAATCAAACAGCGACCACAAATCTGACAACCGATTTTCGACGGGGGTTCCGGTCAAAGCAATACGCGATCGAGCCTGCAGCTGTTTCACCGCCCGAGTCTGACGAGTGCCCGAGTTCTTAATCGCCTGGGCTTCATCCAAAATGACCAGGTTCCATTGGGCCTCGCGCAGCCAGTCGGTCCGTGTCAGCATCCCGTATGTTGTGATCGCTACGTCGCGGCCTTCAACGTCCGCTGGTTCTTGCGTCTTGTTGCTGCTGGACAGTTCAGAGGGATGAATGACTGCGAAAGTAAGTGCCGGAGCGAACCGCTCGATTTCCGATTTCCAGTTGGCGATCAAAGATGCCGGCACGACGAGCAAACTCGGCAGCCGATGCTGCTTTCTGGAACGCGACGCCTTCTGGTCGTCCAACAACAGGGCAATCACTTGAATGGTCTTGCCCAGGCCCATGTCGTCGGCCAGGCAGGCCCCCAGTCCCAATCGTGTCAGGAATCGCAGCCAGTTCCAGCCAGTTTGCTGGTACGGACGCAAGGTCGCCTGCAGGCCCGTCGGCTCGGTATTTCCCATCTCTTCTGGCGCACGCAAACGCGCCAACGTCTCTTCCAACACGGGTCCAGCAGTCAAGCCCGACCAATCTTGAGTCGTCGCCAGTGCATCCGTTGCTCCGTCACCGGTTCCTAATGGCAGGCCGGCCAATAGTCGCATGCCCTGAAAGAATGTCAGACCATCGTGACGTGTCAGTTGTTCGACATCCTTCCAGTGCTTGAGCGCTTCTTTCAGCTTCTCACGGTCCACTTCAACCCATTTTCCCTTGAGCTGCACCAGCCCTTCGGTTGAGGCCAGGATTTCATTCAACTCGGCCTTAGTCAGCGGGTCACCATCCAGAGCCACGCCAACCTGAAAATCGAGCAACGAATCGACTCCCAGCGTCGACTTCCCTTTGCCATCGATTTTCACGTTGACGACGGGTTTCGGTGGCCGATTCGATTTCCACCAGTCAGGCAAGCGTACGATCAGTCCAGCCTCTTCCAATGCCGGAACTTCCTGCAGGAAACGATAGGCTTCCCGCGGCGACCAGGCTAAGGGCGAGTAGATTTCGTTCGATTCGACCAGTTCCTTGATTAAGGGACTTTTTTCAGCCGCATTATGAATCGGAACGAGCAATGACAGCAGGGCTCCTCGGTTTTTTACTCCGGACAGGTTTTGCAGAGCTCTGCCCAACGGCTCATGCTGGACACGTCCGGCCGATGAAATCCGGCTAGTGTAAGTCGCGAGGAACGCGAATGGAGATTCGGGATCGCGCTTGTTCTCGGCCAGATGGAGCGTGACTCGGCCCACAAATCGCCAGAGCGGGTTCTTTTCGCTCAGGTACGCCTGTGCCCCTCCAGCGTGCTGCTGGATTTCTTGCCGCACCAAAGTGTCCAAGTCGGCCCACCAGCGCGACAGGAGCTCTGTTGAAAGGTACTCCAATCCGGGCATTGGCGGGGCTTGCAAGAGCCAGGTCCCCGCTTCGCCGTCTGGAAGTTCGATCGGCGGGATCGTCTTGGTCGACTCATCAAGGGTCGTCTGGCACAACCGCGTCAAATAGGCCCGCGCAAATTGCCGGGCGAAATCGAGTGCCGGCGGGAACGTGGCGTTGAGGTCAAATGTCGCCAGATGCAACAGCCCGCGAGACTCACTTTCCGCGAATGCTTGCAGAATCAGCGACGATCCCTGGACATCCTGTGCGTTCGCGCCCTCTGTGTGCGTCTTTTCCCGAACCACCAGCCGTCCGTGCGGTGTGATCACCAATTCCATGATTGAATCCGAAATCCCTCACATTATAGAACTTTCGCGAACCGCTGCATTGCCTCTTCCACATTGGCCCGGCTGTTGAACGCACTCAGGCGGAAATACCCTTCACCGCTCGCACCGAACCCACTGCCGGGTGTCCCCACCAAGTGGCCTCCGCGCAGCAGCTTGTCGAAAAAGTCCCAGCTGCTCAAATCGCCTGGAGTCTTCAACCAGACGTAGGGGGCGTTGACGCCCCCGAAGACTTTGACACCGAGCTTTGTCAAACCTTCGCGAACCAATTTGGCGTTCGCCAGATAGAAGTCGATTGTTTCGCGGACCTGTTGATGCCCTTCCGGCGAATAAATGGCCTCTGCGGCGCGCTGCACGGGGTACGAGACCCCGTTGAACTTGGTGCAATGACGGCGGTTCCAAAGCGGATGAACTGCGACTTCACGCCCGGCCCGGGTGCGTCCCTTGAGCTGCTTGGGAACAACTGTGAAAGCACACCGTACACCGGTAAAGCCGGCGGTCTTACTGAAACTGCGGAATTCGATTGCCACATCCTTCGCACCGTCAATCTCGTAGATTGAATGCGGAATCGAAGGATCAGTAATGTACGCCTCATACGCCGCGTCATACAGAATGGTAGACCCGTTCTGATGTGCGTATTCGACCCAGCGCTTGAGCATATCTTTGCTGGCCACAACACCCGTCGGGTTGTTGGGATAGCACAAATAGATCAAATCGACCCGCTGCTTGGGCAGTTCGGGGACGAAGTTGTTTTCGGCAGTCACAGGAAGATAGACCAGTCCGCCGTAGCGTCCGCTGGAATCGGCCGAGCCTGTGTGGCCCGCCATG
>JAQGHT010000902.1 GCA_028291565.1 Planctomycetaceae bacterium
GGCATTCAACCGACAAAATGCGAGGCAGGTTTGCACTGGAAGACGATTCCAGGCGAACGTCCGGTGTAAGTCGGATGGTTCTTGATTGATTTGGGACCCAATTCGGCGATGCTCGCGAACCGATGCGGCGAAAAAAGGCGTGCTACTCGTCCCGGGTCAACTGATTCAGCAACAATCCTTCCGCGGCTTTCAGCCATTCCCGCAATTGCGTGGGACTTTCAAAGTCAAACAGCTTCTCTGAATGATCGTCGTCATCGCGGCCCGCGAGAAGTTCTCCCTGAGTCTTCTCAATCAAGGGTTGCAGGCAGGCCGCGAATTCCTTGGCCTGCGATTCGTCGTCGCTCAGTCGATCGATCTGTCTCAACAGTTCACCCAGCAGATCCTGGCCTTCGCGCAGGCCGTCACGATCGATCGGGTGCCGCGTGTACCATTTGATCTTTTCCAGCCAGACATCATCCGAGATTTCTCCCACATGAGCTCGGAGAGCAGTTTCTGCTTCCTGCCGGGCAACGTCGCCTGTTAGTTCACGATGCGCGGCACACGCGCCGCGAATCTCCAACCGCACACCCAGCAGGCGGCCGTCCGCAGCGTCCAGTTCGCTGCGGACACGGTGCTGCACCAGTGTGTACAGATCTTCCAGTCTCTGTTCGGACTCCAGTGTGAGTTTCAAATGCATCCAACGCATGACGTCTGTCGAGACAAATTTAGCCGATTCAATCTCGCCGCACTCAACTGTAACGACCACACATCCTTTGGCCCCGGTTTCGCGGATATGCCGGCCTTGAGTATTGCCGGAATAGACGACGTGACAATTGGACTCATTCAAGACCTGATATTCGTGGACATGCCCGAGCGCCCAGTAGTCATAACCTTTGTCGACCAGTTCCTTGACGGAGCAGGGTGCGTACGTCGCGTGTTCTTCATTCCCGGTCGCATTCGTATGCAGAATGCCGATATTGAAGTAGCCCGGAATCGGGGCGGGGTACCTGGGGACCAGGTTCTCTTTGACGTGCCGCTGCGCGAAGCTCATTCCATGCACGGCCACACGATGCTGCTCCAGGAGTTGGGTTTCGGCGTGCTTGTGATCGAACAAATGAAATTGACCGGGCCAGGGGACCTTCAGTGTCATTTCTTCTCGCGAGTCGTGATTTCCCCTGATTGCGAAAATCGGAATGCCCGCACGGTCCAGGATTTGGAACTGACTGACGACGTACAAGGCGGTGTTGAAATCCTTCCAGTCATGATCAAACAAGTCTCCGGCAACAATCAGGAATGCGGCTTGCTCATCCAGGCACAACTGGACTAACCGCGACAAAGCGTCTCGAGTCGCATGACGGACGCGATCGACGGGTGCACCCTGGTAGGCTTCCAATCCACGCAGTGGACTATCAATGTGCAGATCGGCGGCATGGATGAATTTCAAGGAGTGTATTCCCAATCACGAATGACCTGCCGGAAGGTTTCTTCCAGGCAATGTTCTGTTGAAGCAGATGACCTCACGCCTTTCCCAGCAGTGCATCCACTGCGGCACCCAGGTCGTCTTGCTTCATCAGGGATTCTCCAACCAGGATGGCGCGTGCTCCGGCCTGTCGCAGACGTTGTACATCGTTGTGGGTCTTGATTCCACTTTCACTCACGAGAATACAGTCCAACGGGATTCGCGGGGCCAGCTGAATCGTATGTTCCAAATCGGTCCGCATCGCTTTGAGATCGCGATTGTTGATCCCCACCAGGTCCGCATCCAGTTTCAAAACGCGATCGAGATTCTCCGAGTCATGAATCTCGATCAAAACGTCCAGGCTGAGATCGGACGCGTAAAAATAGAGATCTCGCAAGTGACAATCGTCGAGACATTCGGCGATCAACAAGATGCAATCGGCCCCTGCCACGCGTGCTTCCAGGACTTGGTAAGGATCAATGATAAAATCCTTGCGGAGCACCGGAATCTGAACGGACGCCCGTACGGCGGTCAGGAAGTCGAGATGACCCTGGAAATACGTTTCGTCGGTCAACACGCTGAGGCACGTCGCCCCGTGCCGCTCATAGGTCTGAGCGATGGTCACAGCGTCGAAGTCGGGACGGATTAATCCTGCAGACGGAGAGGCCTTCTTGATTTCGGCGATGAGGCCCATTTGGGGACTCGCCGCTCGCAGAGCCGCGGCAAAATCACGGACGATCGGTGCATCCTGCAGACGCGATTGGAGGTCGGCCAGGGGTTGCCGCAGTTTCGCTGCCGCGACTTCCAGGCGTTTCGTCGCGATAATTTCATCAAGGATATTTGCAACCGACATGCTGAACCGTCACTGATTTCGAAAACGTTCAGCCCGTCATCAGCGGAGGGATCTTCTCGAAGATTGTCCGCAAGATGTCGCAATATTCGGTATGAGCGATCATGCCGAGACTGAAACAGATCTTTCGAATATGCCGGTTTGTCGTTGAGATTGCAAGAATGAGACTAAAATCGAGGGGATGACGCTATTGCGCCCGTGCCATTTGGTTGGACCCACGCGAGCCAATGGCCCGCGGATTTCCTCCGCGTTTCGCAGTCAACCGGGCTTGTCTGGATTGCTCTTGATGAGCGGCCCGTTCTTGAACGAGTTTTCGCGCGATCATTTCCTGCTCTTTGAGTCGCTGTTTCCGCTCGGCCACCGAGGCTTGCTCGGTTGCCGTCAGCTGACGCGTGGGAGTGACGGTAACCCGGGATCGATTGACATTGGTCTGCGGCTGGGATGTGACTCGTTGGTCTCGATTAAGTCCTGTCGAAGGGGAATCCGATCTGTAAGTTCGATGCGCGGTTCTAATTTCCGCAGGCATTGGGGGATCAAACGCTGCTTCGGCTGTATTCCCTGAAGTGGAATGGTTACTTCGCCGAACCGAAGATACAGGCACGATTCCGAGTGGCGGCGGCGGTACGTCAATCTGCGGCCGTCTGGGCTTCGTATTCTTTTCATGCTGGCTGGCCGCCAAGCCGCTACCAGATTTATCTGCCGCCGGCGTCGGAGCTGGAGGAGATTCATTGTCGCCATCAGCAGCAGGTTGCTTCGAACTATTTTCGCTGACCGGGGACGCTGGGGGATTTGAAACTCGGTTACAGGCCGACATGGTTCCCGTCAGGAGCACGAGGCTGAGTGCCAAAGACAATCCCCGTTTGAGGTTGTGTTGCATCACGGGCTCCTTCAGAACCAGCCGCGATCATTGGCTGGACTGCCTTTCGAATTTGCGCAGACCGATAGGATAATTGAATTGCAGAGAATTCCTTGATCTATTATCGATCCGAGCCCACCTCTGGGATCAATGGATCGCCGCTTCTCAAAAAAAGATTTGTAGCGATTCTGTTGATTGAAGGTTTTGCGCCGACTTGGTGGATTGGGGGGCTGTGCTTGTCAAGGAGCGAGATTCATCTGGGGCGCTCCGTTCACTTATTGGAACGATGGTGATCACATTGCCGAGACGTCCCGGTCGGGCCACTGTCTTCCCTGCGTCCAGCCCGATGGAGTCAATAATGCCGATTTGCCACAAGGACTTGGCGTGGCACGATCAAACTTGTAGACTTCGCGGCCTCACT
>JAQGHT010000959.1 GCA_028291565.1 Planctomycetaceae bacterium
GGCATTGGCGTCGGGCTTCATTGCCACCGAAACCATCAATCCCGGCAGATCAAATTGCAACTTCCCAGAGGCATCTTCGACAGCAAGCGGTTTTGTGAGAATCAATTCCGCCCACAATTGAACTGAATCACCGTGGCGCTTCAAATCTGGAATCAGCTCCGCCAGCTGCTTCGGATCGGCGAACATCTTCAAGGCATTGACGGGCGTATCAAGCACATTGACTCGAGCCATCTGCTTTTCGACAAGCATTTCAGAAATGGGCTTTAAAACCCCTGGTGCCAGGCCCACTGTCAGGGCTGTGCTTTGTGGTACTTCTGTAGCGGACTTGCCAGCACTGGGAGCCCACTTCGGAGTTTTCGGCGCGTATTCGGCGCTGATCGCAGCTGCAGTGGCTCCTAAAACCAATGAAATCCCATGTTCATCGGTCGAAATCTCTTGCGGCCAGACTCGGATCCGCGGTTGATAAACGGGAATCGGCCAGGCACTTGACACGACTTGATCCACTTCTGGAATTGTCAGCCGTTGCTCCAATTGAGCCACCAGGCTGGGCACGACGGCCATAATCTCCGACTCAATTCGACCCTTGCTGCCGTACAATCCATTGACCAATCCACTGCTGACCCGGTCGGATGTCATACCGATTCCCCGGGTGCTAACTCCGGCGGGACTCGTGACATACCAGTTATCTTGGGGAATACTGAACCGGGTTTCCAAAGGCATGAGGCGGATGCGCCCCTGATCGATATAGGGCTTGACATCAAAACTCAACCAGACCGGTCGCTGGTGTCCGATCACAATGGCAATTGGACCGGTCCAGGCCGATTTGCCCGAACCCGCCACCGAGGTTGAGCCAATCGTCATTTGCAGGTGATGAATTCCCAATTGAATATTGACGCGGTCCTTGGAGTAGGCCTTAATCTGCGCCCGATAAAGCGATCCTGCATACGAGACGCCAGAAAACACGACGCCGAAACTCCGTCCTTCAGCGCTGAAAGAATCGGAAATGTCGTTGATTCGCCCCTGCAACATGTCCGCAGTCACCAGCGTCGGAATCGAATCGGAAAGAGTCTGTAACGCCTCATTACCCAGCCGCACGTAGATGGCTCGGGGAATGTGCAAGGCCGGAATGAAGGGGGCGTTCGAGGGCGGAGGCGTGAATTTGGAGCCGGGCTTGACCAGCAACGGCGGCTCCGCAGCCGGCTTGGCAGCCATCAGCCATTTATAGAATTCAGGACGATCGAACGCCGCTTTATACGATTCGTGACCCAAATCAGGGACCTCTGTATAGAAAGGACGCCCTCCTGCGGCTTTCAATGCTTCAACAATCTTGCGAGATTCTTCGACCTTCACGACGGCATCCGTGGCACCGTGAAAGACCCAGATCGGGAGATCCTTCAACTTCGTCGCTTCATCGGGGTCACCACCCCCCGACAGAGCCACCATGGCGCTCCAGTGCTTTGGATCTGCGGCTGCAATTGAAAAGGCACCATAGGCGCCCATTGACCAACCGATCAAAACTCGATGACTCGGATCTACCGAGTAGGTCTTCTCAACATCAGCGAGGATCTTTAAGGCTCGTTTCCCGTCGGGATGATCGGGCTTCCAGCGCAAAGGAATTCTTTCCCGTGTGTCCTCGCATTGGGGAAATACCGCAATAAATGGAAATGTTGTGGCTGCGGCTGAAATGTAAGGCCCCAGGCCGATCGTCGTTTGCAAGACGCCGTCTTTGCCGCATTCTCCAGCCCCATGCAAGAACAGGATCACCGGCCATTTGCGATCAGGAGCGTACCCCTGAGGCACGAAGATCGAATATTTATGATCTCCGGATTCATCCTTAAAGACTTTGGTGACAAAGCCTTTCGCCTCTTGTGCAACAGCCGGCCGAGTTGCCAGCAGTGCGGCACATGTGAGCACCAGGACGGTCATTCGTCTCGCGGATAGCATGGTGGCGTACCTAAATCAGAAGGAGAAGGTGTATCAATCCACATCGGATGGCATGTGGATTGGGTGAATCGTTCACAATGCATAAAAACCGCACACGTTGGGCGGTTTCAACACATCAATGGAATTCGTTGGCACTTTAGCGATTAACAGGCTGACGATCAGCAAGCCAAATTAAAGGGGCCGACTACCTCTTTTGGCAAAACATGGCAAAGGTCAGACCGAATCGCCGATTTCTCACGGTAAGGTGTCCCCACCTGATTTTGGAGTATACGTTTCCGCCACGCTGACGTTAAGGATCTGAAATGTTTTCACCTCAAAGAATTCACATCCCCGCCGACCGACGGCTCCTGAATCGTGACGTCGATGTTCGGCGCCAATGATTGCACCCCAAGAGGTTCCGTTCAATCGACTCGAGTGGAAATCGGAGACTATTGGAGATGTTCAGACTGAATTGGCCACTTGGGAAGCTCACCACGCGGCGTTCCGATCAAATCCATCACGCCAACGGTATTGACGAAATGTCATGAGACTTGCGCATTATTAACGCTGGCTATATTCCCAGGGCAGAAAATCCCGTTTTCTGGCTGCAAGTGATGATTTCGACGCGAATTGAGGGGCCGGAGCGCGAGATCAATTCAAACTTCGTCGCAACAGCTGGATTTGACTGATATGTTTCGGGCTACCGTTTCAGGCAATAATGCTTTAGAACATGACAATGAGGCCAATCGAGTCAAACTCCGTGCAGTATGATAGACTTGATCGTGACAGCGTTTTTTTAATTTCAATCCTTGTTTACGCTGCTGGCATTGATCGGGCCTGAAACTGAGTGGTGACACATCGGATTTGCGTGTCATCGGCAAGATTCAACACATTTGAAGGGTCAGCATACCAATGGCAGCTCATTCTCAAATTCTCGACGTTTATCAGACAGGGGCATTGACTGTGGTCGGATTTGGCGGACAGGAAGTCCTGGATCAGGTCAACATCGCCGCCTGCCGTGAACAAGTCCTCGAGTTAGTCGCCGCGCATCACACTGAAACTCTGGCCTTCGACTTAACAGGCGTGAAGTTTATCCCGAGCGGCTTGTTGGGCCTGCTGGCTTCATTGCGGAACCAGAACGTCAAAATTCAGATTTACAATCCGTCGCCGGATGTGCGAGACGTCCTGGAAGTCACCCACTTGAACCAGGTTTTGGAGATTTGCCAGGTCGATATCTGAGCCGAGTCGATTTGACCATTGCTTCCGAAACCGAGACCGGATTTGCTCAATCGTCTCGGAACCAACGTCCTGGAGTCGTAGCGATACACGATGTCTGACGCACAGTCCGCAGTTTCCTCTTCACCGACCGCTTCGACGGCAACCGCCCCGCTTCCGTTGGGCTCGACCATCGATTACGACAAGTTTCTGGATTGTGTGCATTGCGGATTGTGTACGTCGTTTTGCCCGACCTACCTGGAAACGGGCAATGAAAACGATAGCCCACGTGGCCGCATCTATCTGATGCGGGCGGTGACTGACGGCCGGCTAGATTTGACTCCTACGGTGCAGCGACATCTGGATTTGTGTCTGGATTGCCGCAGCTGTGAGACGGCGTGCCCATCGGGCGTGCAATACGGCCGACTGATTGAACCGTTTCGCGTGGAAATGCAGCACGCGGAAGCACGTCGTGGTGAGGGGGAATCGAAGAGCTGGTTCCGTCAATTTATCATGTATGGCCTGTTCCCTTATCCCAAGCGGATGCGCTGGGCGCTATGGCCCGCCCGGATCATGCAGACGCTGGGACTGGACCGACTATTTGAATCCGTCGGCCTGATGAAACTGCTGCCGAAAAAGCTGCAACGGATGCAATCACAGCTTCCGCGTTTACAAGCGCCGTCACCGGCATTTCCCGATGTGCTGCCGGCTATCGGCCCCAAACGTGCGCGAGTTGGTTTGTTTACCGGCTGTGTGGCCGACGCCATGTTCGGGCATGTCAATTGGGCTACGGCCCGGGTCTTGCAAGCCAATGGGTGTGAAGTTGTCATACCGAAGTCCCAGGCCTGTTGTGGGGCCATTCATTACCATAGTGGAGCAGATGCTCCCGCGCTGGATTTCGCCAACCAGAATGCCACCGCATTCAATCTGGACGAATTAGATGCAGTCATCATCAACGTCGCCGGATGCGGGTCAATGTTGAAGGACTATGGACATGTCGCGCACGAAGTCGCGCCTCAGGATCAGGCGCAGCAGGAACGGCTCGACAAATTTGCGCACAAAGTCATGGACATTTCCGAGTTTCTCATGCGGCTCGGTCCCATCAAGCCGCAGGGCCAAGTGAAACTGCGGGCAACTTATCATGACGCCTGCCATTTGGTACACGCACAGAAGATCCGCGAGCAACCGCGAGATTTGTTGTCCATCGTCCCCGGCCTGGAACTCGTGCCGTTGGTCGAATCCGAGATTTGTTGCGGAGCGGCGGGCAGCTACAACTTGACAGAGCCCGAAATGTCCGACCGTTTGGCTCAGCGGAAGCTGAACCACATCCTGGCGACTCAACCGGATGCAGTAATTACCGGCAATGCCGGCTGTTCGTTGCAGATTCAGGCCTCAATCCGCAAGGCGGGACATGCCATCTGGGTCGCGCATCCCATGGAAATCCTCGACCTCAGCTATCGCCAGCTGCCGGTGCCAAAATTCAAATAGAGGATGTTTATGCCGATTCGCGCAGTGGCCTTCGATCTTGACGGCTTGATGTTCAATACAGAAATGATCTATGACAAAGTCGGGGAAGAACTGTTGCTGCGGCGCGGTAAACTGATGACTTCTGAGCTGAAGCGGGCCATGATCGGCCGCCGAGCCCAGGAATCGCTGACGCTGATGATCGATATGCACGGTCTGAACGATACCGTGGACGATCTGATCACCGAATCACACGAGTTGTTTTTCGAAGCCGCCGTGGGGCGGCTGGCACCAATGCCCGGACTGTATGAACTGCTGGAGTTCCTCGAGGCCAGTAAGTTCTCAAAAGCCCTGACAACGTCGTCCTCACACCAGTACGTGCAACGCGTCGTTGGACCATTCGGACTGCTCCATCGCTTTCCCATCATTCTGGCTTCTGAAGATGTCACACAGGGAAAACCGCACCCTGAGATCTATCTCAAGGCTGCCAATCAGATGGGAATTGAACCGGGCGAAATGATGGTGCTGGAAGACAGTCAGAATGGTACGAATTCCGCGGCCGCCGCCGGAGCGGTCGCCGTCGCTGTGCCTCACGAACACACCCGCCACCACGATTTCAGCCGAGCCACTCTGATCGCCGACAGTTTGCACGATCCACGAGTTTTTGATTTGCTGCGCGGCTAGACCAAATGGCTCCGCTGCGCACGCACAGTGACTGGTCAATCAGCCATGCTGGACCATTCTGCGCGATCTCCGGTTGCGCAACGCGGAAGAAAAGCCGAGATTATTTGCGGGTAGAATCATGGCGTCAGAAAGGCAGGAATAGTTTGTTTCCTGGCAACTGCCTGCATCATTCTGCTAACGACCGGCGAATTAATCTCTGTCATAACGTGGAGGACGCGCCAGCATCCCCGCGGATACTGGCAGCGTCAGCCATTGCACTGATTTCTGCTTCGGTCGTCAATCATGATTCTGCCCGGTTCCGTTTTCTTGCATCCTGTCGCTTGGGATTCCACCGACCTTCAGGCTTTCATTTCATTTGGACCATCTGGCCGACAATTGTCCACGGGCCGGCACGCCTGCCATT